>JABIME010000273.1 GCA_018654125.1 Candidatus Cloacimonadota bacterium | reverse complement strand
GAAACAGCTGTAGAAACTATGAAGCTAGGTGCTTTCGACTACATTACCAAACCTTTTGTAAATGAAGAATTAAAGTTAGTCATACGAAAAGCTCTTGATACAAATGAATTAAAACAGGAAGTAAAGGTTCTGCGTCAGCAATTGAAGGCAAAGAAAGCTGATGAAATTACAATGGGAAATAGTACTACAATTATGCGCATAATAAAGCAAGTTGAACTTGTTGCATGTACAGATATGAGTGTGATAATACAAGGTAAAAGTGGTACGGGAAAAGAAGTTATAGCAAATTTAATCCATAAAAAAAGTAAAAGAAAGAATAAAGCATTTATTCCAATAGATTGTGGAGCCATACCTGATACATTGGTTGAAAGTGAATTGTTTGGTTATCAAAAAGGTGCATTTACAGGTGCCTCTGCTGCAAAAAAGGGTAAGTTCGAAATTGCAAATGGAGGAACACTTTTTTTAGATGAGATCACAAATCTACCTCCATCAGCACAAGCAAAAATACTGCGCGTAATTCAAGAAAAAATGATAACTAAAGTTGGTGGAACCAAACCTATAAATATTGATGTAAGAATAATTGTTGCTACAAATCTTGATATGATCAAGGCAGTTCAAGAACACCATTTCAGAGACGACTTGTTCCACCGGTTAAATGAATTCTCACTCACTCTTCCAACCCTAAAAGAAAGAAAAGATGATATTCCTATTATTGCAGAGCAATTCCTAAAAGAATCTAATATTGACTTAGAGAAAAATATTTTGGGATTTTCTCCTGAAGCGATGAGTATACTTGAGTCATATCCGTGGCCTGGCAATGTGCGTGAATTAAAACATGTAATAAAAAAGGCAGTTTTGTTGGAAGAAACAGATCATATTACGCCAAATGCACTAGATCTGGAATTTGGAAAAGCTCCTAGAAGTCCTTTTAAAGAGTCTCTTGATAGGTATTATGAAATGATCATAACAAAGGGTTCAACGATATCTGAAGTTACTGCAATTGTAAGTGCAGAGATGGAGCGCGTCCTTATAAAACGTATTTTAGTTGAAGCTAAATATAATAAATCTAAAGCTGCTCGAATTCTGGGTATCGATAGAAATACACTCTATTCAAAATTAAAAGGACTTGGAATAGAATAAAATTTTGTAAGCTATTGTATGCAATTTGCGGAATTAAATCCGCAGGTTGCTTTTTTTTATAAATTCTAAATATAAGCATAATATTTTTTTGAAATTAAATTTAAATTTTCCTATTTTATTGTAAATAAACCAATTAACACGCTTTTAAAACTGTGAAATCCTCTCTATCTATTGAATGGCACATCTCTTGCTTTAATAGCGATGTAACCAAAAAACGATGGGAGGAAAAAATGAAAAAGATGTTAATTCTTTTGGGCTTAAGCTTATTGGTATGTACACTGGTAGCTGAAGATTTTATGCAACCTGCCCAAGTTGCAAAAGACAGCTATACTAAGGGGATGCGATTTGGAACGAGAAGCATTTCTAGAGATCAGGATCTTGCACCCGAATATTTCTTTATTCCTAATGGTGCTGGCGAGAATACAACTTATTTAACAAGTTCGTATTATGATTACATGCCATTCAGTTACAATGGTCATAATTTAAGAAAGCAACCAGACACATCACAACCATATGGCTATGCAGCTGGTGGATGGTATGTAACTTATATGCGCTCTGAAACACAAGTTGTTGGAACAGACCGTAGAGCTTACTACAGTTATATTAATGCTGATGGTACGCTTGGTGAAAGTAATGGTGTTAACTCAGAGATCTATCGTGAAGGTTTTACAACTTTGGCAATCGATCCTGTAACAGGTGACCCATTTACATCTTGGCATGCAATCGTAGAAGCTGATGGAACTTATGATAGTCACATGTCATATTCATTATTCCATGCAACAGGTTCTGCAGGTGCTTGGAGATCTCCATTTATTCTTATGGATAATCCAGAAGTAAGTGAACCACTAACTGGGCATAATGATGATGAATTTATCTGGCCACAAGTTTGGATCGGGCCATCACCAGAAGCAGGAAAAAGAAGAGTTCATGCATATGGTAATAACTTTACAAACAACGCAGGTGGTAATGGAAATTATAACAGTATATATTTGTATGCTGATTTTGATGATGCAGATCTTCTTAGCACATCTGATCTTGACTGGACAACAATTTCATTCCCATTTTTTGACGACATGCACTACAATGATGTTGATCGTGTAAATAAAGACCTTATTGTTAGCGAAGAGGATGGACAGGTTGTATTCTTTGGAGCTATCGGTGATTCTCTTTTAGCAATGTATAGTGATGATTACGGTGAAACATTTACAAAATATACTGAAGATATAAAACAACCACTTGTTAATCCTTTATATGAAGATGGTGTAACATACTTATGGTATAATGATGATGATGTAACACCTTCAGAAATGTTTATTGTTCCTTCAAATGACCTTAGCCATTATAACGGTGCATTTACAGATGATAATACAAAAGTTACTTGGATGAGCGGCGTGAACTATAATTCTCAAGAAAATATCGATGGTCAACTTTATATGGCTGCTTATCAATATCCAAAAATATTCTCATTTGATACAGTAACACATGAATTTGATTTTTATGATCTCGATATTCAAGGTGTAGATCCTGCAGATGATGTTATGACAATTGCTTTTGACCTCGATGAAGATGGTGTTGTTGATGAATATTATGATGATGGCGAGCCTATTGTTAACATGAGTTGCCCAAGTTGGTTCTTTAATACTGATGGTGGCTGGCAAGATGCATATTTTCATGAAAGTAATTGTAAGATGGCATCAAATGAAAACTGGATCGTACTTGCATGGTATGATGGTGCAAAAGTTCAAGCTGCATATTATGGAGAAGAAGGATATGATGGCTGGTTCAAACAACCTGAACTTTGTATAGTAATCTCAGATGACAGTGGTGAAACATGGTCAGATATTAGATACATCAATGCAAATCCAAACGATGCAGTAATAGATCCTGCAAATCACTATGACGGAAACTATGCACCAGAATTTGAAGATATGCTTCCAGTAAGTATCTCTCTTGGTGATGAACTTGAAATAGTCAGTAATGAGCTAGGCAATTATCATGCAAAACTTAATTTTGTATTTATGGATGATGAAGATTACGGTTCTGCTTCTGGTCAGACTGCAGGCGGCGGAGACTTAACAAACAGTGCTCTTCGTTACGCAGCATTTGATATTGAGTTCCAAGAAGAATGGGATGGTGTATCAACTAATGAAGTTACAGTAACACCTGATGCTGATCTTCTAGCTCAAAATTATCCAAATCCATTTAATCCAACAACAACAATAGCATACAACATGGTTGCAGATGGTAACGTTTCAATCGAAGTATTCAACATAAAGGGGCAAAAAGTGAAAACACTTATTAATGAACATACAGTAGCTGGAGATCACACAATCGTTTGGGATGGTACAGATAATAATAGCCACAAAGTATCAAGTGGTATGTACTTCTACAAGATGAAATCTTCAAACTACACTAGCACAAAGAAAATGATCCTTATGAAATAAAAGAATTTTACCTGATCACTTGCTTGTGGTCAGGTAACTTTTCTTTTTGATCAAGCGAAGAAGCCCTGTCGGTTTTATCCGACCTTTCCCGACAGGGTATTTTTTTTTGACAAAACAACTATTCTCCTAAAATAGTAAATAAACGCAACAAGCCCCTTTAACTCTTTGAAGGGGCTTGTTCAATTTATTTGTAAGCCAATTAATTATTCAAAGTGCTCTAGCCAAACTAATATTTTCCTTTACAATAAACCTGCTAAAATTCTAATTAATTGTAGATTAATTAAATAGCATAGGTAATGTGCTTAGTATACTAATTATGTTAGGGCATGACTAGTATTAAAAAATTGAAGAATCAATTATTAAGGGAGGGAAAATGAAAAAGATGTTAATTCTTTTGGGTTTAAGCTTATTAGTGTGTACGCTTGTAGCAGAAGACTTTATGCAACCAAACATAATTGCAAAAGGTGGCTACTATTCTGGAATGAGATTTGGAGTGAGGAGTTCTTCAAGAGAACAAGATCCCGCACCAGAGTATTCATTTATTCCAAATGGTGATGGTGAAAATACTACTTACCTTACAAGTTCGTATTATGATTACATGCCGTTCAGTTACAATGGTTACAACTTGAGAAAGCAGCCAGAAACTTCACAACCTTATGGGTATGCTGCTGGTGGATGGTATGTTTCTTTTATGCGATCTGAAACACAAAATATTGGTACAGACAGAAGAGCATTTTATAGCTATATTAATGCCGATGGAACACTTGGAGAGACTAATAGTATTAATTCCGAAGTCGTTCGAGAAGGTTTTACTTCTCTTGATATTGACCCGGTAACTGGTGATCCATTTGTAGCATGGCACTCAATAACAGAACCAGATGGAAGTTATGATAGTAATATGTCATATGCTTTATTTCATGCAACGGGTTCTGCGGGTGCGTGGAGATCTCCATTTATTTTAATGGATAATCCGGAAATGAGTGAACCTTTTACAGGACATACAGATGATGAATTTATTTGGCCACAAGTTTGGATCGGACCATCTCCTGAAGCTGGAAAGAGAAGAGTTCATTCCTATGGGAATAACTATACGACTAATTCTGGCGGGAATATGCTATATAATAATCTCTACTTGTATGCAGATTTTGATGATGCAGATCTTTTAGCTACATCTGATCTTGATTGGACAGTAACAACATTTCCATATTTCGATTATATGCATTATAACGATATTGAACGTTCAACAAAAGATATGGTTGTAAGCGAGAATGATGGACAAGTAGTATATATTGGTTCTCTTGGTGATTCACTTATAGCAATGTATAGTAACGATTACGGTGAAACATTCACTAGATACAGTCAGCAACTTAAACAACCAATGGGCAATCCTTTATACGAAGATGGTGTAACATATGTTTGGTATGATGATGATGAGGTAACACCTTCTGAGATGTATATAGTTCCTTCAGGTGATCTTAATCATTATAATGCCACATTTACAGATGATAATACCAAAGTGATATGGATGAGTGCTGTAAACTATAATTCTCAGGAAAATTTGGATGGAGGTGTATATTGGCCAGCATATATATATCCTAAAATATTTACTTTTGATACCGATACATTTGAATTTAGTTTTTATGATATAGATATTCAGGATAGTGATCCAGCAGATGATCATTTGGCTGTTGCTTTTGATCTGGACGATGATGGACAGGTTGATGAATTTGATGCTGATGGAGCACCTATAATTCCTATGAGTTGCCCAAGCTGGTTCTTTAATAGTGATGGTGGTTGGCAAGATGCTTATTTTCATGAAAGCAATGCAAAAATTGTTTCAAATGGTAACTGGGTAGTTGCTGCTTGGCATGATGGAGCAAAAGTACAAGCTGCATATTATGCAGAAGATGGATATGATGGATGGGTAAAACAACCTGAAATTGCAATAATTATTTCTGATGATTATGGTGCAACTTGGTCAGATATTAGATACATCAATTCAAATCCGCTTGATAATGTGGTTGATCCTACAGGACACTATGAAGGTAACTTTGCACCGGAATTTGAAGATATGCTTCCAGTAACTATTTCACTTGGTGATGATCTGGAAATAATAAGTAATGAACCAGGCAATTGGCATGCAAAACTTAGCTTTGTGTTTATGGATGATGATGATTATGGCTCAGCTGCGGGACCTTGTGTGGCTCCAGGTAATTTAACAAATAGTGCTCTTCGCTATGCAGCTATCGATCTTGAATTCCAAGAAGGTAATTTATATCTTTCCACAAATGGATCTACAGTAGTTCCAAAAGTTGAACTTTTAGCTCAGAACTATCCAAATCCATTCAATCCTGAAACAACAATAGCTTTTGATATGGTTGAAGATGGAAACGTTTCTATTGAAGTATTTAACGTTAGAGGTCAAAAAGTTAAGACTCTTATTAACGAACACATGACTTCTGGTGAAAATTACACTGTTGTTTGGGAAGGTACTAACGATAGTAATCAGAAAGTATCTAGTGGTATCTATTTCTACAAAATGAAAGCGGGTAACTACTCATCAACAAAGAAAATGATTCTTATGAAATAAGAGAATTTCACCCTGACCTTTTATGGGAAGGGTAACTTCTCAATTTTAAAGAAATAAAGTTAGCAGTTAGCCCCGGATTTATCTGGGGCTTTTTATTATTACCCAGCATTCTTCCACGATTAATCGGGGCTCAGAATGACACAAATCCAGAAAAAAACAAAACTCTACTACATCATCTTTGAACGTTTACTAAGATATTGAAGTAAGTTATCCTCAAATGGTGTATCAGTTGTTATGGCATTATATTCAATTCGAGATTCATGACATTTATCTTTAAGAAATTGGACATTCTCTTCATAAGCACCTAAATAATCATTTCTAATTTGCCATGGTGAAACTGTGATCTTCTCACCAGTTTCAGAATCAATAAATTCGGTATCGCGTTTATAATTAAAATCTGTTTCTTGCTTATCTTGAATATGGAATAAAATAACCTCATGCTTTTGATGACGAAAGTGCATAAGTCCCTTCATGATCTTTTCCGGATCATCTATCATATCAGAAATCAGAATGATAAGACCACGTTTTTTTACTCTATCCGCTAAAGAATGTAGAACCTCTACTGTACTAGTTTTATGTTCAGCTTGTAAATTATAAAGTTCCCTAAATATTATATTTAAATATGATCTCATTGAACGTGGCGGTATCAAATTTGTTATTCTATCTGTAAATGTGAGTAAGCCAACAGCATCTTGTTGTGAGATCATTAAGTAGGAAAGAGCAGATGCCAGAGCTTTTGCGTAATCTAACTTAGAATAATTTGCTGAGGAGAAGCCCATAGAGGCACTGTGATCTACTATAATGTAACATTTAAGGTTGGTTTCTTCTTCGTAGCGTTTGATGTAGTAACGGTTCGTTTTGCCGTATATTTTCCAATCTACATTTTTTATTGGATCTCCCGGATTGTATTGGCGGTGATCAGAAAATTCTATGCTGAATCCGTGATAAGGAGATTTATGAAGTCCGGTAATAAAGCCTTCTACTATTAATCGTGCGCGGAGATTAAATTTATCTATCTTAGCAATGAATTCTTCTGTGAGGTATTGTTTATTATTTGGCATTTATTTCACTTAAAATTCTATTTCGGTAGGATCATTCTCTTTCGATACAACTTTCCATTCTTGTTCTTCATGATCGAAATCGGTAATTTTATCTAATGCAAGCTTCATATATTTACCAGTTGCTGTAACTGCGATAGATCCATCAGG
>JABIME010000272.1 GCA_018654125.1 Candidatus Cloacimonadota bacterium | reverse complement strand
CGTTCAACCTGATTATGCAGTAAAGTTTACTGGTAGAACCAACGATTTTACTTTTGGCCTACTTTCTTCTAAAGTAAAGCAAGTTACTTCTGGAGATTATATTGTAGACTCAAACGATATTTATAATATTTTAGCATTTAAACCATCATCAGATAACTTCAATTTCCAAATTACACTTCTTAATAGAATGAACAAAGACTACCATAATGAAGTGCTTCATTTAAAACCAAATTGGGAATTCAAGAAAGGACAGTATTTATGGTTCGATATTAATCTCTCAACTAAGAATACTCAAGATAATGGTACTGATAATGGCTATTTTGGATTAATTGGGTACGATTTTAACAATGAGAATTTTAACCTTTCTTTAAGCACAACCCAGATGAGTGAGAATTATGCTGCTGATATGGGAAGAATCTATGAAGATGATTATTATGGTTGGAACTTAAATTCTTCTCTAATTAAGGAGTTTAACTATAAGAATTTACGATCACTAACTTCAAATATGAATATAAGTGAGGAAATTGATAATCATTCAAGTGAACTTTTAGAACGATATGCACATTTTGCTTTAAAATTGGAATCAGATTATCACTTAGATTTTGAATTGGATTGTGTCTCGGTAAAAGAACTACATGCGGAAGAGTACTTTGATAAATATCAAATTAGCCTTCAAACAACCTGGCGGAAGCCAAAACTATTCAATGTATTTGTAGGGTTAAATTCTGTTAATTATATTATATACGCACTAAGTAATGATTACAATGGTCGTTATATTCAATTTGGATTAAGCGGCATAATTCATAAGTACGTTTCATATACATTAACTGCTGATAATATGGTTTTTTATGATGTTCCTAAAGTTGAATATGTGGATGATGATTATTGGCTAGCAAATTTCGATATTTCTTTTAGTCTTTCTAATGAACTCGATCTTACAAGTGGAGTTCGTTTTAATAATTATGAATATTATGATTACTCACAACATATTGGAATTTTTTCTAACCTCCGTTGGCAATTCAGAAAACAAAGTTATTTATATATAGGCTACAATTCTGCAAATGATAAAATCAATGAGGTTAACGAGTTTAGTAATAACCAAGCATACGTTAAAATTTCTTATTCATTTTAAGAAATTATTTATATTTCTTGCTAGACAATTTGTTATTATCTGTAGTACAATTTTCTAAATGAGATTACACTTTCAAAAAAAAAATTGACATTCAATAACTCATTTTAAAAACCTACTTCCAAATAAGATCTTTGGGGGAGTATGTAAAATTATGAAATATAAGACCGAGATTGACATTGCAATTAACAAATTTATTGGAAAAAAAGGTGCATTGATCCCACTTCTACAAAATGTTCAAAGTATTGAAGGATATTTATCTAAAGAAGTGATGAGTTACGTTTCAGAGAAAACAGGAATTAAACTAGCCCATATTTATGGGGTTGCAACCTTTTATACAATGTTCAGATTAAAACCGCAAGGAAGGCATATAATAAGAGTTTGTAAAGGAACTGCTTGTCATGTTTCAGATGCAAATGCCATCATGAATGAGATCAATAACCAATTAGATCTATCTGAAGACAATGATACTACAAAAGATGGTAAATTCACCGTTATGCCAGTTGCCTGCCTTGGCTGCTGTAGTCTTGCTCCTGTTATAATGATTGATGACAGTACACACGGCAAATTAACTCCCGATTCTATTGGGAAAATATTGAAGAGATACGAATAGGGGGATGATTTGAGTTTAGTAATTAAAGTTGGTTTAGCAAGTTGTGGATTAGCAGCTGGAGCTGGTGAAGTTTATGACGCTATACTGAAACACATCAAAAAGAATAAAATCGATGCTGAAGTTAAGAAGACAGCATGTATTGGCATGTGTTTTGTTGAGCCCCTTGTTGAGATTTATGAAGATAAAAAGAAATCAATTACATATGGTGATGTAACTTCGGAAAGTGTTGGGAATATTATAGATTCATTTTCTAAAGGTAAACCTATTGAAGAAAATGTAATAATCTCAAATATTCTTAAAGGTAGTGAAAATAAGACTTTTAATAAGCAAAAGAGAATTGTACTGCGTAATTGCGGTATCATCGATCCTGTTTCAATTGATGATTATCTTGAAAATGATGGATATAAAGCTCTAGAAAAATCTGTAAAAGATATGAGTAGAGAAGCTATAATTGATGAAATAAAAAATTCAGGTATTCGTGGACGTGGAGGAGCAGGTTTTCCAACAGGTCTTAAATGGCAATTTGCTTTTAATGCTGATAATAAAAAGAAATATATTGTTTGTAATGCTGACGAAGGAGACCCTGGTGCGTTTATGGACAGAAGCGTTTTAGAAGGTGACCCGCACAGTGTAATAGAAGGAATGATAATCGGAGCTTATGCAATTGGTGCTGATGAGGGTTACATATATTGCCGCGCAGAATATCCATTAGCTATAAAACATCTTGAAATTGCTATTGAACAAGCAACTGAGAAAGGATATTTAGGTGATAAAATATTCGGAACTGATTTTAATTTTGAGCTTCATATTAAGGAAGGAGCGGGAGCTTTTGTTTGTGGAGAAGAGACTGCTCTTATGGCTTCTATCGAAGGGAAACGTGGAATGCCGAGTATAAGACCTCCATTTCCTGCACAATCTGGCCTGTGGGGTAAGCCCACAAATATTAACAATGTAGAAACTTTAGCAAACATAGCCTGGATAATTTTGAATGGTGCAAATAATTATGCTAAATATGGAACCGAAAAAAGCCCTGGAACAAAAGTATTTGCTCTAGCTGGAAAGATCAGGAACAGTGGACTGATTGAAGT
>JABIME010000271.1 GCA_018654125.1 Candidatus Cloacimonadota bacterium | reverse complement strand
TGAAATAGAGATTGTTTTAACTTTTGAAAGTAATTGGCAAAAGGCAAAAATAATTTTACTGGATATAGCTAATAACAAAGGTGAGAATATTTCTAAAAGAATGGAAACTCAGATAAAAAGAGCAGCTAAAAAATATATGATATACTATAAAGAATTAACTCCAATAGTTTATACAAGTGTGGTAGATCATGGGGTTAGGCTAACTATTCGTCATCTGTGCGAAACCAGAAAGCGAAGGGGTTATACTGAAGCTATTTGGGAAGATATTCTACTTGAATTTGCAAAAAATAAGGATATTGAACTGGCCTACCCAACAACCAGGTTTTATCAAAAATAGCAAAGAATAAGTATGTTTGCGATTACTATTAATCGTCCGTCAATTTCTTATAATTCATCCTATAAATATCAAAAATAACTATTTTCTGTTATTCCCTGCAGCTTTTACAAATTCCAAAAAGATAGGATGAGGTTTATCTGGACGAGATTTAAATTCGGGATGATATTGAACTGCAATAAAGAAAGGATGATCGGGGATTTCAACAACTTCTACAAGTAAATTATCAGGTGATGTTCCGACAATTTTCATACCATTCTCTTCAATTACTTCTCTATATTTATTATTAAATTCATATCTATGGCGATGTCTCTCAGAAATATCAGTTGTCATATATATTTTCTTAGCTAAACTATCTGCTTTTAGTACACAAGGTTGAGCACCTAATCGCATTGTACCACCCATTTTATCCAAATATTTTTGGTCATCCATTAAATGAATAACCGGATGCTTACAATCCTTTATAAATTCACTACTGTAAGAATCTGTAAGACCGCAAACATTTTTACTGAATTCAATTACTGCAATCTGCATTCCAAGGCAAATACCAAAAAATGGAATTCTATTTTCTCTTGCAAACCCTGCAATTGCAATTTTCCCTTCAATTCCACGATTTCCAAAACCACCCGGAACAAGTATGCCGTCTACATCTGCTATATTTTTTTCTATATCATTCGTATTATTTATTTTTTCAGAATCAATCCACTTGATCTTAAGTTTAAGTTTGTTAGCAGCTGCAGAATGAATTAATGCTGCCCAAACACTTTTATAGGCATCTTGATGTTCAATATATTTTCCGCATACAGCAATTTCCACTTCTTTAGAAGAATTTTTTATCCCATCAACAATTTTATCCCAATCAGAAAAATTGATACTGCTTTGACGTAAATGAAGATGTTCACAGATCCTTTCATGAATTTTTGCTTCCATTAATATTTTTGGAACCTCGTATATAGTTGAGGCATCATAAGCATTAATTACTCTGCTTTTTTGAACATTCGTGAAGAGGGAGATCTTAGAATTAATTTCATCGTTCAATGGCATTTCCGATCTGCAAACTAATAGATCTGGTTGAATTCCTATCTCGCGTAATTTTGTAGTTGCATGCTGTGTGGGTTTTGTTTTAAGCTCGCCTGCAGCTTTAATGTAGGGGACATATGTAAGGAAAACAAAAAGAGAGTTTTCTATTCCTACATCCATTCTAAACTGTCTTATAGCTTCTAAAAAAGGCAGGCTTTCTATATCTCCAACAGTCCCACCGATCTCGGTGATAACAATATCATTGTCTTTGCCAATGGTAGTAATTACCCTTTTAATTTCATCTGTTATGTGGGGTATAACTTGCACGGTTTTTCCTAAATAATCACCACGTCTCTCTTTTTTTAGCACTGTTTCATAAATTTGCCCTGATGTAGAGTTGGAATGCTTATTTAGAGGATTTCCAATAAATCTTTCATAATGACCTAGATCAAGATCAGTTTCTGCTCCATCATCTGTAACAAAAACTTCACCATGTTGGAACGGACTCATTGTCCCGGGATCTACATTAAGATATGGGTCGAATTTCTGCATTACAACTTTATATCCCATTTTCTTCAATAATAATCCAATCGAAGAGGCTGCGATTCCCTTTCCTAACGAAGAAAGTACTCCACCAATTACAAAAATATGTTTTGCCATTAAATCTCCTATAGCTATTTAAGATGTAAACAGACTATTTGTAGAAAAATTAGGGTCTGTTGTTAAATTAACACCAATTCTACGTAATCCTGCTTCATCACCTGGGGTTGGAATGTGCGTCATATGAACTTCACAGCCTCGCAGGTCTCTAAGTTTCTCCATAGCTACTTGTGCTGTTGGATTTGTTGTAGCACTAATGCTTAACGCAATGAAAGTCTCTTCCATGTCTAAACTTACAGATTTTTCACCTAAAATATTCTTTTCAAGTTTAAATATTGATTCAATTACCTGTGGGGAGAGGAGATGAATCTCATCAGGAATTCCGGCTAATATTTTTATCGCATTTAGAACCAGACTAGATGCAGAGTGCATAAGTGGAGAGTTTTTACCAACAACAATTTCACCATCTGGCAACTCAATTGCTGATCCACAGAATATACCGTCATTTCCTTTACCACAAGATTCAGCCTGTAAAGATGCTTCACGAGCAGGCATTACTACCTTTCTGTCTTCAGGCTTAGCTCCAACTTCATTCATTATTAATTCTGCACGATCAACTGTATCTTTATTAACAAATCCCATTACAAATTCACATCTATATCGGAAATATCTACGTATGATTTCCTGACGAGATGCTTCCTTTGTTGCTTCATCATCAATTATACCAAAGCCAGCACGATTAACTCCCATATCAGTAGGAGATTGATACATTGCTTTTCCACCAGTGATCTTTTCCATTATACGTTTTAAAACTGGGAATGCTTCTACGTCTCTATTGTAATTAATAGTTGCTTCTCCATAAGCTTCCAAATGGAAAGGATCTACGAGATTAAAATCCTTAAGATCTGCAGTGGCAGATTCATAAGCGATATTTACAGGATGTTTAAGTGGAATGCTCCAGATTGGGAATGTTTCAAATTTTGCATATCCTGCTTCTGTTCCTCTTAT
>JABIME010000270.1 GCA_018654125.1 Candidatus Cloacimonadota bacterium | reverse complement strand
CATGTAGCAAACCGTGGAATCCCTACAATAGTCCTTGGAGTTCCGGTTCGTTATGCGCATAGTCATAACTGCATTTCATCTATGGATGATTTTGATGAACTGATGAAATTATTAACTGTGATTATAGAAAATCTAGATTCTAACAAATTACAAGAGATATTAAACTAATACTTCAATATACAGACATATAATTATTAAGTTGATTCAGCATTAAGCTGGATCAACTTATTTTTAACCCAAAAAAAAATATTTGACAAATAAAGCACAAAAATTTTCGTACATACCGAACGGTCGGTTTTAAATAAAATCGAAATTACAGGAGGTGCAGTGGAAGTTAAAGAGAAAATCATAAAAGCAGCTCTGAGGATTTTCATGATGAAGGGCTTTGATGCTACTTCAATGAGTGATGTGGTAGCTCAAACCAAGCTTTCTAAAGGTGGAATTTATCATCATTTCAAGAACAAGAAGGATCTATTTTTGCAATGCATTGATTTCATGTTTAAAGAATTTGTAAAATGGGAAGAAGAGATGTACTCACAGGAAATGGGTATTAAAGAGATCTTACATACATATTTAAGCTCTTTAGGAGTTATTCACCAATTTGTATGTAGCATTTCAGATTCACAGGATGTGAATATTGATAATTTCTACAAATTAATGATGGATGCATTTCTGAAATTCCCCGAGATCAAGCAGAAGCATTTTCAATCTCATGAGAGGAATATGAAAAACCTGGTGAAAATGTTAGAATCTGCTAAAGAGGCAGGCGTGATTAAGTCAGGAGTAGATTGTTCAACACTTGGTTTTATGATCAATGCTCTGGCAGAAGGTACAATTATGTATCATATATTAAACGAGAAAATTAATCTAGAAGAAGTAGGGAATAAACTTTTCACAACATTGTGGAATGGTATTTCAACTGAAAATGAAATATAAAATAAAGAGGTTCTTATGAAAAAATTAATTTTATTGTTGCTTACACTACTGATGTTTTCAGCAATGTCTGCAATAGAAGTAGATCTTGATGAAAGCATAAAACTGGCTCGAGAGAATAACAAAGATATTCAAGCTGAAGAATATTCTGTAAAGTCTGCAAAGTGGGGGAAATTTGACGCACTATCAAATTTTCTGCCTAGAGCTTCATTCAATTCTACAATTGTTAGAATTGACGATGATACATATGATGAAGCAACACAAGTGATGCAGGTTCCTGTTTTAAGTCCGATGGGAATTCCAACTGGAGATTTTATACCATTTTCCTCTTCTGCAATGGGAACAGGGTTTCACCAAACATCGTACACCAATAGTATCACAGTTCAGCAGCCAATATTCAATGGTGGGAAGATAATATTGGGATATCAGCTGGCAAGCTTGGCAAAACAGCAGGCAGAGATATCACTTGAAAATAAAGAATTAGATATTACTTATACTGTAGCATCAACTTATTTTGGCTATTTGAAGTTTAAGGATATTCATATATTAACTCAAAAAAGTTTAGCATCGAGTGTTTCCCATCTAGAAAAAGTAGAAAAGAATTTTGAGGTTGGGACTGCAAAAAAATCGGATATTCTTCAATGGAAAGTGAAATTGAATAATGACAAAACATCAAACTTTGAAATTGAAAATGGTTTGGAAGAGATAGTATCTTTCTGGCAAAATCTTATTGGATCTGAAGAAAGTATTCCCACTAAAATTCAATTAGAAATGTATGATGTAGAAATTAATGACCTTGCAGCTATGAAAGCGGTTGAAATTACAAATGCCAAACAGAAATTCCTAAAAAAAGTGGAATTAGCAAGTCCAACCTTGAATAGTATTGATTTAATAAATAAAATGATGAAGAAGAGCTATTGGATGGCAAAAGGGAATTTTCTTCCTTCAGTAAATATGCAGTTCGATTACCAGATAGAGAGTGATGATGAATTTGATCTTTCGGGTGAAGATAATTGGAATTTGGTGGCTGCGGTTTCTGTTCCACTATTTACCAGCGGCTCAAATTTCTCTAAAGTAAAACAGGCAAAATATGAGTTACTTAAAACAAAAAAACAAACAGAATATGTCAGAGATAATTACTTGATCGCAGCAGAAAATGTTTATAATAAATTGATCACAAATGCACGAATTGTTCAAGATAATAAAATTGCATTGGAATTTGCAAAAGAGAATCACAAGCTTATAAATCAGTTATTTGAGCAGGGTATGATTACAAATAGTGAGCTCTTAGATGCAGAGATTATGCTTTTTGGTAGTGAGATGAATCTAATATCATCTTATTACGATTATGTTCTTACAAAATTTGAAACAAAAAAATATAAAGGCGAGATGGAGGAATAATGTACAAAAAAATATTTATACTTATATCATTGGTTCTGTTGATCTTAGTAGGATGTCAGGATAAAGATGTCGTAGAAGAAGAGAGTGGATTCTCTGGTAAACGTAATGTTAAAGTAGTAACAGCTAAAATAGGTGAGATCAACGAATATTTGAAATACTCAGGAAAAGTTGAAGCTGTAACAATTGCCAATGCAAGTCCTTCTATGTCTGGAAAAATAGAAAAATTATTTGTGAAAGAAGGAGATAGTGTAGAGGTTGATGACCTACTAGTAAAATTAGATCAAACTCAATTAGAACAAACACGTATTCAATTCGAAAATGCGGAAAAGAATTACCTTAGAATGCAAAAATTATTAGAGAGCGATGCAATTGATAAACAGACTTTCGACGAAGTAGAAACTGGATACAACATTGTTAAAACTTCGTATGAATTTATGCTGGATAACATCGAAATGAAAGCACCAATCTCTGGAATTGTTACATACATCTATAAAAAAGAAGGAGAAAAATTTGATTCAATGATGGATCCCTTTCTTATTCGTATTGTGAATTCAAACAAATTTAAAGCTAAATTACAGGTTTCTGATAAAGACATTAACCTGCTAAAACAAGGGCAAAAAGCAATTATTACAGTTGATAATACTGAAGACAAGTTTATGGGATACGTTTCTTATGTGTCTCCAGAAGCAGAGATGATGTCCGGTACTTTTCCAATTGAAATATCTATTAATAATGATTCTAATCTTCTTAGGCATAATCAATTTGCACGCATCGATCTGATTACTAAATCTGTATCAAATACTATTGTAATTCCACAAGAAAGTATTCTTAGATCGAGTTATGTTTATGTTGCTGATAATGGAATTGCAAAAGAACGTGAAGTGCAATTGGGTATTGGGAACGAATATGAAATTGAAATATTAAACGGAATTGCAGACGGGGAAAAAGTAATTATTTCGGGTAATATTGGTTTGCAAGACGGTGACAAGATAGAGATCAAAAATTAAGAATTACATATAAACGGAGATAATGATGAAATTAGCAGAATTTTCGGTAAATAGAAGAGTAACAGTACTTATGTTAACGATCCTCATAATCATATTGGGTGGGATATCTTTTACAAAACTAGGATTAGAAATGTTTCCAGATATGGATTATCCGGTCATTTCAATAATCACGCCATACAATGGTGCCTCTTCTCAAGATGTGGAGGAGACAGTAACAAAAACTTTAGAGACGGCAATTGCATCTGTGAAAAATATTAAAAATTTAAAATCGGAGAGTATGGAGAACGCATCACTTATCATGGTTGAATTCAATTGGGGAACAAATCTCGATTTTGCTGCTCAGGATCTGCGTGATATGATCGATCAGGTAGCTGACTATCTTCCCGATGAAGTGTCGCGTCCTCTTGTAATGAAATTCAATCTTTCCCAAATGCCGATTCTTATGTATGGTGTTACCGGACCGGAAGATACTTATCAACTCCGTAAAATACTGGATGATGAAGTTGCTTCTAAAGTTAAACAGCTACCCGGAGTTGCATCTGTGATGATAATGGGTGGAGATGAACTGGAAAAGCAGGTAATTGTTGATATTGCAAAATTGGAGCAATATAATATTTCCATAGATGAAGTTGTGCAGATCGTAGCAGCTGGGAACATCAATATGTCAGCAGGATATATTCAAAAAAGGAAAGATGATTTTCTGTTGCGAACAGTAGCTCAATACAAATCTATCGAAGAGATACAAAATCTTCCTATTAGAATAACAGATAAAGGCAATACAATATATTTAAAAGATATAGCCCGTGTTGAAGACGGTTATAAAGAAAAAAGATATTATATAAGAACTAATAAAAAACCTACAGCAATGATGATGATATCCAAAGAATCCGGGGCAAACACAATAACTGTGGCAAATGTTGTTAAAGATGAGCTGGCAAAGATCAAAACAGATTTAAAGATCGATCTGGCTTTTAACGATATCATGGATATGAGTGTGCCAATATCACGAGTTACTGCTGGTGCAATGTCAAATCTCATCATTGGAGGAATTCTTGCTATTAGTATTATGTTCCTTTTTCTTAGGAATTGGCGGCCTACTTTGGCAATTTCATTGGCAATTCCAATCTCAGTTATTGCAACTATGGTCTCAATTTATTTAGCTAAATTTTCATTGAACATAATGACGCTTGGTGGTCTGGCATTAGGAGTTGGAATGCTGGTTGATAACTCAATTGTGGTTATCGAGAATATTTACCGGCACATGGAATTGGGAATGAAAAAAGTGGAAGCAGCAAAAGTAGGAGCTTCTGAAGTTGCCATGGCAATTACAGCATCAACATTAACTACAATCGCTGTTTTCTTCCCAATGATTTTTGCAGAAGGAATGACGGGGATTTTAGTGAGGGGACTTGCTCTCACGGTTGCATTCTCACTCGCAGCTTCTCTTTTTGTATCACTCACAATAGTACCTGCAATTGCCTCAGTTTTATTCCGCAAAGCAGCAGATAGACCAGAACATGGTAAATCAGAAAAAATGTTTGATGGGATTAAAAGAAGATATATTAAAATTCTGGATTGGGCGTTAGATCACAAAGGGAAAACGATTCTTATCGTTGTTATTCTTCTCGTGATTTCGCTGATAGTTCCATTCACAGGAATGATAGGTACAGAATTCATGCCTACTCAAGATATTCCAATGATGGCTTTTCATGTGCAAGCTCCGGTTGGTACATCACTCGATGAAACTGATGAAATTGTTCGTCAGATAGAAGATGTGTTTATGAAGGTGGAGGGAGTACAAAATGTGATGTCGTTAGTTGGACCAATGTCTGATGCATCAGCTCAAGCAGATCCTACAAATCCACAGGAAGTGAATGAAGCACAGGTTTATGCAAGATTGTATCAGCAAAAAGACAGAAATATATCCTATGAAGAAATTCAAAAAAGAGTGCGTGAGCAACTTCCCAAAATAGAGGGAGCAGAAATAAATTTCCTTTCAAGTGAACAACTGATGGGAGGGGGACAGACAAATCCAATAGAAATAAAGATATTTGGTAAGGATCTTGAAGTTCTAAAGGAATTTGCTGGAAGAATTGAAGAGAGAATAAAAGAAGTAAAACATGTGAGTGATGTTGTGAATTCTGTGAAAGTAGGTAAGCCGGAAGCTCATATTATTATTGATAAAGATAAAGCATTTAAATATGGATTAACTACATATCAAGTAGCTTCTGCAATTAAAACAGCCTCAATTGGAACACAAGCGGGGGTATTCCGTAAAGCAGGTGAAGAGCTAGATATTCTGGTTAGATTAGATAAAGAAACACGTAATAGCTTTGAAGATATTATGCATATTGCTATCATTTCTCCAATGGGATTTTCTATTCCGCTAAACCAGATAGCTCATATTGAGTATGCGGAAGGACCTCGAGTGATCAGCCATGAAAAGCAAACAAGAAAAGTTACAATTTCTGCTAATATTACCGGAACTCAAGATATGGGCGGTGTAGTGGATAATGTTAACAATGAGATCTCTGACATTAAAGATGATCTTCCCCCAGGATATTTTATGATTATAGGTGGAGCGTTTGAAGATATGCAGGAAGCATTTAAAACGCTTTCACTAGCTCTACTTTTAGCTGTTGTTTTGGTCTATATTGTTATGGCTTCACAATTTGAATCGTTGCGTCAGCCATTTATTGTAATGTTCACAATTCCACTTGCTGTTATTGGTGTTATGTTCATATTGGGAGTTACAGGCACGACACTTTCAGTAGTAAGTTTTGTGGGAGGAATAATCTTATCTGGTATTGTTGTAAATAACGGAATTGTACTTATCGATCACATGAACCAGCTCAGGCTTAAGGGAATGGAAAAAAGAGATGCGATCATTCAAGCAGGTAAAGACAGATTGCGTCCGGTACTTATAACAGCAATAACCACAATGATGGGAATGCTGCCGATGGCTTTAAGTACAAGTGAAGGATCAGAATTAAAAGCTCCAATGGCTCTCACTGTTATTGGTGGTCTTATCAGTGCAACTTTCCTCACACTTATATTCCTACCAGTTGTTTACAGCATGATAGCAAAGAAGAAAGTTGGAATAGAAGATTAAAGAAGATTTTTTAATTGTAGAAATATTAAAGCTCCCGAGTTATCGGGAGCTTTTGTCATTTTCTTACAATAATATTAAAATTTCAAGGTCAATTGTTGTACTGGTTTATACGATCTGCGATGGCAATCGAGAACACCATATTTATCTAGAGCAGCAACATGCTCTTTAGTTGGATAGCCTTTATTTTGCTTGAAATTATAATTTGGGAATTGCTCATGAAGTTTGAGCATGATCCTATCTCGTGTAACTTTTGCTAATATTGAAGCTGCTGCAATAGAAGCTATTTTGGCATCACCTTTTACTATTGCTTTAGAAAATCCAATTAACTTTTTAGGAGTTTTATTCCCATCGATAAGGCAATAATCAGGTTTTACTTCAAGAGATATAACAGCTTCTTCCATTCCAAATAGTGTTGCTTGCAGAATGTTTATCTCATCAATGATTTTTGGAGAAACTACTTTCACTTCCCAGCAAATTGCTTCTTCTGTAATTATCTTATAGAGCTCTTCACGCTTCTTTTCTG
>JABIME010000269.1 GCA_018654125.1 Candidatus Cloacimonadota bacterium | reverse complement strand
CGCGCGGGAAATGTTCCAACAGATCACCGATAGTAAAAATATTTAGTTTATTAAGTAGCTTACTGCGGAATTCACCTACACCTTTTAAATATTTTATATCGTTATTCAATGCACTCATCGCAATCCTTGATAGATATTTTTATCATCAATAATCTAATAATTACGGAAACTAACAAATGCAGTTTATGAATCAAGATATTTTTATGCAGGTTATTTTTCTCATATAAATTAAATGAAGGATCTAAATAAAAATATTCATTACTCCACCGACAAGTAATGTAGCAAAAACCATTATAGCCGATGACTTCATCATATCTTTAACACCAAGTTCTTTTAGTAAGACCGTAAAAGTTGCAATACATGGGAAATACATGGTAAGTACAACCGATGCGATTACTAGCTGCCCCATACTCATATTTAGTGGACTTAGCATTCCAATAGCAACATCTTTACGCAGGAACCCAACAATAAGTGCACCTACGGCTTCTTTTGGAAGACCAAGAATTCCTGTGATGATCGGCTCGGTCAGCTTCCCAATAAAATCTATGATGTGCAGAGCATAAAGTATGTTCATGAAAAGTACACCAAGCAACATAAATGGAATAGCTTCTTTAATAAAAGCTAAAACCCGCATCCAGAGTTTTTTCATTAATACATTAAAACTTGGAAGTCTGTAGGGAGGGATCTCAACAAATATTTCAGGGCTTTCACCTTTCATGACCTTATTAAGGAAAAATCCCAGTAAAACCCAGACTATGAAGAGTGTTCCAAAAACCATTGATAAAGCTACTGCACCGTGCTTTCCTACCAAACCAAAAACCATAGCAAGTTGTGCAAAACAAGGTACTGCGATTGCCATCATTGTGGAGGCAATAAATCTTTCACGTTTTGTTTCTAAAATTCTGGCTGCCATTGCTCCGGGTACGTTACAACCAAGCCCTAAAAGCATAGGTACGATAGCCAATCCATGAATTCCCAATCTGTGCATCATATTATCAACCAGTACTCCCAAACGTGGAAGATATCCGGAATCTTCCAAAAAACTTAATACTAAATAAAATCCAATAATATAAGGTAAAACCATTGCTATAGGAACGAAAAGTCCGGTTGTAAGCAAGCCAAGCGATTCAACAAAATCAATTTGACCATCTACCAGTTTTCCAATTACAACATTATGAATTACACCATCACTTCCCAGCAGTGTAGAGAGTTTCATTATAACAGGAGCCCACAACTTATTAAATAGTGGTTCTAATACATATGCAATGAGGGTTTCTCCAATGAAACGTATGATAGAGAAAGATGCAAAAAGTACAATAAGTGAAATTGGAATTCCCCAAAAACGGTGAATTGAAGCATCGCCTAACCTTTCTCCAAGTGTGTGATGGCGGTGTTTTAATTCTTGCACGGTTTCAATTATTTCTCCAATAGCTTTCCATTTATCTTCAAATTTGAATATGCTGAGTTTTGCTTTATCGAAATGGGAAACAAGATGCTTAATTCCCTCACCTGTAATGCCTGTAGTTGGAACAACCGGAACACCAAGGATCTGCTCTAATTTCTTCGCATCAATATCTATGCCGGTATGTTTTGTTTCGTCCCACATATTCAAGCACACTACAAGAGGAATTTCTTTTTTAATAAGTTCCATTGTTAATGCTAGATTTCTTTCAAGATTTGTAGAATCTATAACATTTACAAAGATGTTTCCGTCTTCTTCTTTGAAATTATTTATCATTTCAGCTGCGACTTGTTCTGCTTTAGAATCTGGAGATAATGAGTATGTGCCTGGAATATCCAGAACTTCTGCTCGTTCCAAGCCAATACGCATTGAACCCTTAGTAAATTCTACCGTTGTTCCAGAGTAATTAGATGCAACAACATGCACACCCGTAAGACGTGAGAATACAACACTTTTCCCTACATTTGGATTCCCTACTAATAATATTTTTTTCATGTTTTTACTCTATTATAATTTTATTTGCCATTCTATGACCAATGGCAATTTGACTCTGACCAACCTTAATTGTGATAGGTCCGTGCATCATCTGAGATGAAATTTTGGTTATTTGAACACCTATTCTAATTCCTAAAGACTCAGCTTTACTTATAAAATGTTTCCCACCAATTACATCTTTTATTTTTGCAACTTCTCCGTCTTTTACATTATGAATAGTTTTAAGGTCATTGTTATCGTTACTGTGTTTGAAGCCATGATGATTATGTATTTTGCTGAATAATTTGTTTTTCATTTACAGCCCCGATTATTGACAATCACTACACAATCCGCGTGCACCCAAGTTGTATTCAGAAATTTTAAAACTTTCGTTTTCTGCTAGCTTATCAATAAGCTCAGCAACATCATTAAATCCTGATTCAATAATTTTCCCGCATCTCTCACAAATAAAATGCAGGTGATTTTCGTGCCCGTAGGTATGCTCGTAAATATCTTTAGATTCACAGCGGAGAGATTGTTTTATTAAGCCTGATTCAACCAATAGCGGTACAGTACGATAAATAGTTGCACGAGAGACATTTTTATGTTTTTTCTTTATCTGTTCATAAAGATCATCAACATTAAAGTGTTCATGATTTTCGAATACTGCTTCCATAATAATAAGACGGGGTTTAGTTAGCTTAAGGTTTTTAGATTGTAAAAATTCCCGATAGAGCTCTTTTTCCTTTTTCATAACATTCTCCTCCTGATTCATCTAGAAAATCATAAGAAATATTAGG
>JABIME010000268.1 GCA_018654125.1 Candidatus Cloacimonadota bacterium | reverse complement strand
TATGAAAAAGGAAAAAGAGCTCTATCGGGAATTTTTACAATCTAAAAACCTTAAGCTAACTAAACCCCGTCTTATTATTATGGAAGCAGTATTCGAGAATCATGAACACTTTAATGTTGATGATCTTTACGAACAGATAAAGAAGAAACATAAAAATGTCTCTCGTGCTACTATTTATCGTACTGTACCTCTGTTAGTTGAGTCAGGATTAATAAAACAATCTCTCCGCTGTGAATCTAAAGATATTTATGAGCATACATACGGACATGAAAATCATCTGCACTTCATTTGTGAGAAATGTGGTAAAATTATCGAATCAGGATTTAATGATGTTGCAGAACTTATAAATCAATTAGCCATCAAAGAAAAATTCAAAATATCAGAATACAATCTTGGTGCTCGTGGATTGTGTAGTAATTGTCAGTGATCAGGATCAATAATGAAAAACAAATTATTCGGTAAAGCACATGGTCATCATGGTTTTAGACACAATGACGAAAATCATAATCTTAAAACCATTCATAATGTAAAAGATGGAGAAACAGCAAAGATCAAAGAAGTAATTGGTAGAATTCATTTTATTAGTAAAGCTGAATCTTTAGGAATCCGAGTTGGTGTTCAAATAACTAAAGTTTCATCACAAATGATGCACGGACCTATCACCATTAAGGTTGGTCAAAGTCAGATAGCTATTGGTCATAGAATGGCAAATAAAATTATTATTGAGTAAAATATGAAAAAAGATGAACAAATGAAGAAGATACTATTAGTTGGAAACCCAAATGTTGGTAAAAGTGTTGTATTCTCACGTCTTACAGGTGTGCATGTAGTTGCTTCCAATTACTCTGGAACAACAGTAGAATTTACTAAAGGTGCAATGCGTATTGGTTTGGAACGTGCAGAAGTGCTGGATATTCCGGGCACATACTCATTATCTCCCGATTCTAAAGCAGAACAAGTTGCAGCTGAAATGATAAATAATTTCAAAGAAGAAGACGGAAATATCTTTGTAAATGTTATAGATTCTACAAATCTTGAAAGAAATCTAGCTCTTACAATGGAACTTATAAGAAAAGAGATCCCGCTAGTAGTGTGTTTAAATATGTGGGACGAAACAAAACATACTGGCATAGATATTGATGCAAAAAAATTAGAACAGATCCTTGGTGTTCCGGTTGTTCCAACAACAGGAATTACAGGTGAGGGAATTAAACATCTTGTTTCCCATTTCGATAAAGCAAAACTCAGCAAATTCAAATTTGAAGATAAATGGAAAGCGATCGGAGAAATAGTTGAAAAAGTGCAAGAATTAAAACACCGTCATCACACACTTGGAGAAAGATTGGGCGACGCATCAATTCACCGTTTTTGGGGAATTCCAATTTCACTTATTATTCTTTTTGTTTCATTTTCCATCATCCGCTTCATTGGAGAAACCCTCATTGCATATGTGCTAGAACCACTATTTAATAATTTGTGGGCTCCTGTTATAATGAAGTTATCTGCACTGCTGGGAAGCAATGGCGTAATTCATAATGTCGTCATCGGAAAACTTGTGGATGGTCAGATTGATTTTGTGGAATCACTCGGTTTACTCACAACCGGACTTTTCGTTCCTATAGCAATGGTTTTACCTTATATTATTGGATTTTATTTAGTATTAAGTTTTCTAGAAGATTCAGGTTATCTGCCAAGACTTGGCGTGCTGGTTGATAACATGATGCACAGATTGGGAATTCATGGATTGGCTATCGTTCCTATGCTTTTAGGACTTGGTTGTAACGTACCCGGAGCAATGGCAGCCAGAATTTTAGAAACAAAACGTGAAAGATTTATTGCCTCCACAATGATGGCAATTGCGGTTCCTTGTTTTGCACAACTTGCAATGGTTTTCGGTTTGGTTGGAAAGCACGGTGCAGTGGCTTTATCAATGGTTTTTGGAACACTCTTCATCGTCTGGGTTTTACTGGGATTTTTCCTTAATAAGGTCATGAAAGGTGAAAGCCCCGAAATATTTGTTGAGATCCCACCTTACAGACTTCCAAGTTTTAGAGTATTGATGAAAAAACTTTGGATGCGAGTTCTAGCTTTTATTAAAGAAGCAATCCCATTTATGCTGCTTGGTGTACTTTTCATGAATATTCTTTATGCACTTCATATTATAGATTTTATTGGGAAGCTGACCGAACCTATCATCACCGGTATACTTGGTCTTCCAAAAGAAGCTGTAGGTGCACTTATTGTTGGTTTTTTACGTAAAGATGTTGCTATTGGAATGTTGAGTCCGCTTAATATGAGTAAGGGGCAACTTGTTATCGCATCGGTTGTACTTACCATGTATTTCCCCTGTATTGCAACTTTTACAGTTCTACTAAAAGAGCTTGGAATTAAAGATATGCTTAAGTCATCGGCTATAATGGTTTTTGCTACATTACTTGTCGGTGGGGTTATGAATCTTTTTATTTAATATCTTTATGACTGTTCTTTTGAAGTCATTTTTTAACTAAAATTAAAGTAGATAGATTCCAAAAATATTTAGTATCATAACATCATTATTTATTATTTTAATCGGAGTATTCTTAATCATCTCAAAAGTTTAGATCTCTCCAAACCTCGTTTCACTGCTCCCGCTGTGAAACGTAAATCCCTTTTTAAAATTATGAAATAAAACTAAATTTCATTTCTCTTAATATTCGCTGATTTCATTAGTTAGCATTAATTCTCGCTCTATTTTTTATTTGACATCGAACATAGTATTTAGTGAGTTTCGTTTTATTAGCTAAATTATTTATACATTGCTAAAAATTTGGAGGCAACATGAAGAGATTATTTATTATAACTTGTATGTCTATTATTGTTGTATCTAACATATTCGCAGACCCAAACGCACCTGGACAACCATTAAATTTCACACTTGAACCTGATATATCTGGAGCATTAGAAGCACAATTAAATTGGATAAATCCAGCTTTAAGCATAAATGGTGAACCATTAACCGAGCTTTCTGAAATTTGTGTGTTCAGAAATTACCTGTTAATTTTCACTGAAACTTTTCCAATAATTGGAGAGCCATATTCGTATATGGATTCCTCTATACCGGATAATGGAATGTATGACTATCAAGTTTTAGGATTTAACTCTTTTGGTACGGGTACTTCTGCAATTGCATCGGCTTGGGTAGGAGAAGATGTTCCGGCTGCAATAACGGATTTTATTCTAATATATAATCCCCAAACTCAAACGGCAACTTTAACATGGACAAATCCAACTGAGGGACTTCATGGAGGAGCTTTCAATGAACAAATTTTGGGATACCATTTAGAAAGAAGTGATGGATGCGTATTTGAGATCACCGGTATTCAAACAGTGTATATAGACAATACAATACCTGGTTCCGAATATTATTATTATACAATCGTCCCATATAATTCCGTTGGAGATGGTGGTTCTGCACAATCTAACATTGGTTGGCCACCACCTGTTGTTTGTATAATTGAGGATTTTTCGGCTGGTTGCCCTCCTCCTGATTGGACTATTCAGGGAGATGGACAGGAAAACTGGTCTGCATCTCCTACAAATAATGCTGGCGGAACTGCACCCGAAGCAATGTTTAGTTGGACGCCATCTTTCGATGGCACATCTCGGCTTACTTCTTATCCTGTAGACACAAGCGGAATGGACATTTGCACATTACTGTTCGATCACTACGTAAATGACTATGCTGGAATATTCTATATTAAAGTAGAAACATCATCTGACTTGTTAAATTGGAATACGGCATGGGAAGTAGAAGTAACAGGTGATATTGGACCAATTCAGGAAAATTTAGAAATCATAACACCAGATGTAGGTTCGGAAACATTTTATCTCGCATTTACTTTCGAAGGTTATTCATTTGATATAGATTATTGGTTTATAGATGAAATATTCTGTTTATTTGAAATCGACTATACTGGTTTCTTATCATTAAATCTTGATCTTATTGGAGGAGAAGGAAGCCTTGAGGAAGCAGAAGTTGAAATTGACAATCAGATATTAAATCCTGATTCTACAGGGAATATTTTTGTAGAATTAACTTCGAACCTTTATGACATCTCTGCAACATTAGAAAATTATTTTCCTGCATTTGAAAATGAAGTATATATTTCAATTGATGATACAACATATGTGGATATGATACTTCATTTCCTTGAACCACCATCAAATCTTGAGTTTGAGATCATTGCCGATAATATAGAATTAAATTGGCAAGCGCCTGAAACGTTACTTGAAATTACTAGCTACAATGTTTATAGAGACGATGAATTTATTGCTGAAACATCTGAGTTAACCTGTATTGATGAAGCCATTTCAGTAGGGTTACATGAATATTTTATTACTGTATATTATGATGAATATGAATCGGGATCTTCTAATATTGTAGAAGTTAATATGACGAGTAATATTGATTTATTAGATCCAATTAAAACAGAACTTACTGCAATTTATCCCAATCCATTTAATCCAACAACAACGATCTCTTTTTCGGTTGCTGAGGATTTACTGAATATAGAGATTACGATTTATAATCTGAGAGGTCAAAAAGTTCGTCAACTCATACATGATCAGCTTACAATTGATCAGCATACAATTATTTGGAACGGTAAAGATGATTCTGGTAAAAAGGTATCATCAGGAATTTATTTTTGTAGATTCAAATCCGATGATGTAATCCAAACCAAACGGATACTGATGTTAAAATAAATTAAACTCACGTTCTCCAAACCTCGTTTCATGATTCCCAATTAATTCTCGTTTCACCGCTCCCTCTGTGAAACGTTAATCCTTTGTAGCTCCTACTACCGAACAAAAAAAAATATCTTGATTCATAAACTGCATTTGTTAGTTTCCGTAATTATTAGATTATTGATGATAAAAAATATCTATCAAGGATTGCGATGAGTGCATTGAATAACGATATAAAATATTTAAAAGGTGTAGGTGAATTCCGCAGTAAGCTACTTAATAAACTAAATATTTTTACTATCGGTGATCTGTTGGAACATTTCCCGCGCG
>JABIME010000267.1 GCA_018654125.1 Candidatus Cloacimonadota bacterium | reverse complement strand
CTGGCAATTCCCATTTCCAACCCAAGAATTCTTGCTGTTAGAATTATTGCTAGAATGTTTATTGCCGGGCCAGAATATAAAAATGCAGTGGCCGGACCAATTCCCGCTCCGCGTTTATAGATCCCGCTGAATAGCGGTAAAATTGTACATGAGCAAACTGCCAGAATTGCACCAGAAACAGAAGCAACAGAATAGGCAATAACTCTCTTAGCACGTGCTCCCAGATATTTCATTACCGCATTTTTAGAGATGAAAACCCCTATTGCACCGGCAATGAAAAGGGCTGGAATAAGGCACAATAGAACATGCAATCGTGCATATTCTTTTAGCAGGTGAAATGATTCCATCACCGCATTTTGAAACCTTGCAGTATTTACTGGTAGATGATATGCAGCCAAAAAAATCACTACCATCAATAGTAGTATTTTCCATTCATTTTTCCAAGACATTATTTATTCCTTAGTTATTTTTGACAGCCGCAATCAACATTGCCCTTTAAAATTTCTTTCCAATCACCAAGAACATCATGAGTCCAGCAATCATCAGCTCCAGCTGCTTCACGCATTGTTAACGCTAAAATGTAGCTCAATTCTTGAACCGATGCGCCAGCTTCTAACGCACCTTTAAAATGTTTGAGCACACAGGGTTTAGAGCGAGATTTTATTGATAAAGCAAAGCAAATGAATTGATATGTTTTCTCGTCTATCGATCTTTTCTCTTTGTAAAGATCATCCATCTTATCAAGCACTTCGCTAAACTCCGGGAAAAATTCACTTAACATTCTCATAATATACTCCTTTAATCAAATAGAATTTATTTTATTTTTATTACTGTCTATAACATTCGTAAGGCAACTAAACATAGAAAGGACACATTGGCATTGCAATCTATAATATACACAATTTCCACGTTTTTCATCGATTATGATACCAGCATTCTTTAAAATTGAGAGGTGTTTGGAAACAGTGGAAATATCTGCTCCGATTAGTTCTGTAAGTTCTTTAACGCAATATTCCTGTTCGTCTAATTTATGTATAATATATAAACGAGAAGCATGAGCTAACGCTTTGCTGATGCGTGCCAGCTCTTCATATTTCCTCTTCTCTTGATCAGTCATTAATATCTCCTTTTTTTAGCCTGTTGCCTATTTGGTCAATTAGCCAAATAGGGTCAAGAAAAAAAGCATCCATAACAGATGCCTTTTTCTAATTTACCAAAATTATTTCATCAAGATCATTTTCTTGGTTTGTTCAAAATTACCTGCTTTCAGCTTATAGAAATAAACACCTGAAGTAACAGATTTTCCTTCATCATCTAATCCGTTCCATACGGCTGTATGCTGCCCAGCAGAAAGTTGGTCTTTAATAAGTTGTTTAACTTTTTGACCCTTTAAATTATAAATTACTAATTCTGTATTTTCAGCATATTCGGTGTTCAAATTGAATAAAATAGTTGTACTGGGATTAAATGGATTCGGATAATTACTGATCGATTCAAATTTAACGATTGGATCTTCTGCAATTACGCTGTTTTCTACATTGATCTCAAAATCATCGATATACATACCGTCTTCTTCTACATACGTATCGCTGTAAAAACGGAAGCGTAGCTGTACGGATGGTTCTTCCAGATACTGGTTCAGAGAATAAGTAAATTGGGTCCAGGTTGATTGTAAACCAGTAAAAACAGCATATTCATCCCAGTTTATGCCATCAGTACTAGCTTCAAAATACATATAATCATAGTTATTTTCAATATCGTATTTCGTCCAGAAGCTCACTTCAGCATCACTATAATTTGTCAAATCGATGCTCACAAGTCCGGCTACTATATCCAGATTGTTGCCGTATTCTCCATCTGGACTTTCCGTGAGAGAATTGGTAGCAGAAAAAGATTGATTTTCGGATAAGCCCCAGCTTCCTTCTATGGCCCAGTAAGGTGCACCGGTTTCAAAGTCATCTGCAAAGGGTAGTGAAATAGGTGGCATTGGAATTACTGTTACAGTATTGGACGGCACAGATTCATCTCCACTGTCGGCATAAATTGCAGTAACGTAATAGGAATATCCCTGACCGTTTGTAAGGCCCGTATCTTCATAAAAAAGATCTGTAACAGAAGCAATAGGATCAACTTCTTCATCACGATAAACATTGTATTCACTGGCTTCCTCAATTTCATCCCAGGATAGATATACCAATTCATCACCGGCAATTGCAGTTAGATTATCCGGAGGTAACAACATGCTGGCCATCGTTACAACTGAAGCCAAAGTAGCTTTTGTAAAAGTAGCAACCTGATCATAATTATTCACACTGGTTCCGTTCAAGTCGTTAATTGTATGAATATATGGGCTATAATCATCACTATCTTCGAAGGGAAATATTCCCATAAAACCATGTTCATTAAAAGATGTATGGTCGCTGTCACCACCTGTTAGCATTCCGGGTTCAATAAGAAAGCTGGGTAGATAAACAGCACAAACCTGCTCATAGAATTCTGCTAGAGGAGCAGCAGATTGTGGAGCTATCATATCGGTGTGAATAGTACCACCGGGAATAAGATAGCCCGACATATCAATATTGAAATATCCAAGGATATCCATATCTGTATTATCCGCCATTGTGGCATATTCTTCACTGCCGTAAAGGCCATATTCCTCTCCAGAAAAAGAACAGAAGATAATGGTTCGATTAAAGTCGTACTGACTCAAAATTCGTGCGATTTCCAGAATCCCTGCAGATCCGCTGGCATTATCATCTGCTCCGGGTGCATCTCCAGAGTAAGTATAGCTATCATAATGACAACCGAGAACAACATATTGATCGGGATAAAGAGTTCCAGTCAAAGTAGCGATCACATTCTGGCTGGAATTAGTTCCACCATAAGGAATGAATTGCAGTTCAACGCTCAACCCTAGATCTGAGTATTGCTGAAACAACCAATCCTGAGCATCCAATGAGCCCTGAGTATACCAGTTTCTGGTTCCAAAATCTTCTAATGTTTGAATGGTTGTATTCATTTCTGACTGTTCCACATATCCCAGAAGTTCTGTCACGAACGGATCTTCTTCAAATCTGGCATTCCTTAAAAAATCTCCATGTTTAGGTAACTTAGCTGTGCTGTTATTAATGTGAACAACGCCATTGTGAATTGTAGGAACAACTTTATTTCTATCTTCATCTGCAGCTCTAATGATCATGAAAGCATCTCGCAGCAGCAGAATTTCAGCAAATTCATCCATTTCTAAAATGTATTCGTTATTATCTCCTTCATCCAGCCAGAGTAGAAAATAGTTATCTCCCCTTTTCCAGCTGTTTTCTGTGATCAGCGAACATTCAAATGATTCACGATTCTCGGTAGTTGCGATAAGGAAATCATCGTGAACATAATTAACAGTGAGAGCATCATGTTGAAAATATCCTTTAGCTTCTGTGGCATTTTCAGGTTCGATCAAGATCAGATCTGCAGCAAAGATTTGCAGTGACAATACAATCAAAATAAAAAATAAAATCCTTTTCTTCATTTTTCCTTCCTTCTAATTTATTTTATACTGTTAAACTTACATGCAATGAACATTCCAGAAAATTGTAAAATTTGATAAAGCAGGTATTCAAAAACATTTATAATTGATTTCATTTATTTCCTTTCCAATCTGGTTGTGTTATTGTTTAGGTTATAGTATGATTATCACAATCAATCTTGGTTTTGCCTGGATTGCTACTGGAAGTGCAGTAAGCTAACTGGCTAGAGTGATTAATATAACTTTTTAAGTTTAAGCAAAGAAAAGGGAAGATATAGGGAGAATAATCAACAAATCACTCCTACTTTATCAATAGCATCTTCCTTGTCTTTTCAAAATTATTAGTTTTCAATTTATAGAAATAAACACCTGAAGTAACAGATTTTCCCTCATCATCTTTGCCGTTCCAAACTACTGAATGTTTACCAGCAGACAACTGATTATTGAAAAACTGTTTCACTTTCTGCCCTTTCAAATTGTAAATTACCAATTCGATGTTACTATCACTCTCCTCAATTAAATCAAACGAAATCGTGGTAGATGGGTTGAACGGATTAGGATAATTCTGATGTAATGAAATTTCTATTGGAGCAAGAGGATCGTTTGCACTTGTAGAAATAAACTCTTTTTGGGCAGCTTGAAGAATCTCAAGATCATCCCAGTTTTGAATAACTGCTACGGCATACAGGTCTTCTAAATTCCAATCTGGCTGCATCTCCACATTTAGTTCAGCTGTGTAAGTTGCAGATTCTCCAACATTAATAATTGATACATCTTCTTTTTCTGATTTAGCAACAACCAGGTAAAACCATGGATTCTCATCGTTATAAAATGCCCAGTTCGTAATAATAAAGAATATTTGATTATTATCACTTGTGATATTATCGGTTACAACTACTTCTGCAGACAATTCAAAGCTTTCTTCTCGAAGTTGCTCAATCTCTAGATCTATTGTAAATGCACTTTCGATAGTTACGATATCATTGTAAGAATTTTGATAGTTTACCAGTGTGCAATCCCATCCTAGAAGCAAATCTATACCACCAAAAGATGCTGCTGGGAATATCGATGCCTGGTATAAACCAACTCTTTCTTGAGCACCGGGAGACATTTCAAATTGATACAAACTCCAGCTTAAAGGAATTAGATATTCAGCAGATTCGTCTAAGATATTCATTGCGCTCCGCGCATGTCCTTCTACCCCTCAACATTCGGGGTCCATAGTAAATACTTCGGCTACT
>JABIME010000027.1 GCA_018654125.1 Candidatus Cloacimonadota bacterium | reverse complement strand
CTTCATCCTGCATTCTCGGGTTCAATTCAAAGGGTTGCCAGTGTATCTTAAATTCTACAGCATCCTTGAATTTTTTCATAGCCTTCTGCAATCTTTTAAAACCGATAATGCACCAAGGGCACATCACATCAGAAGTTATATCAATATTTATTACCATTTCATTATCCTTTACTACTTTATATTTTTGTAAAATAGACTCAATTTTTCTACTGCTTGATCCACAAATTCATCAATATCATATAAAGCCATATGAGTAGCATCTTCTATTATGTAAAGTTCTTTTGGTTCATTTGCTCGTTCAAAAGCAGTTTTACTCAAACCAAGCGTAAGGGCTTTTGAACCTGCAATTGCCAGATACGGAGTTGGGGCAAGCAAATTGATTTGATGCTTAATATCAAAGCTTCTGCGAGTATCTCGGTTGAAGACAACCATTTTGTTTCTCCCCAATTTTCACATTGTCCGCGAGGAGTTCAATATTAATCATAAGCTTCTTTTCGTAACTGGTTGGAATTTTCATCAGGCTTAGACATTTGAGTCATGTAAGTTACTTCTCCAGTCTCAAAAAATCTCTGTCTTGCTTCTCCCGATTCCTTCATTATATTCGCTAAGTTTTCTTTAGTTTTCGTATCGTCATTTAATTATTTATTTTCTTCAGCAACCAAGCCATATTTTCACCGAGGATCTTCATTGTTCTTACGCCTTCTTCATCGTTGTTTACATCTCCCGGCTGTAATCCGATTCCCAAGTTCCAATATACAGAACCAGGAACGATCATCTGGTTTATGAAGAAAAATTTATTGATCGCATCAAAAACATTCACACTTCCGGCACGACGAACCGCTACAACAGCTGCACCGATCTTTCTTTTGAATAAATGATCATTTGCGATCCCAACCAATCCGGCACGATCTATCAGAGCTTTTATATTTGAACTCACATTTGCAAAATACGTAGGAGAACCAAGGATCACGGCATCTGCTTCAACCATTTTGGTTATGAGTTCGTTCATTTCATCAGTTTTAATAATGCAGCTTTTATCTTTGTTTTGGAAACATTTGTAGCAAGCCATGCAACCCTTCAAGTTTGTTCCTGCCAGCTCGATAAGTTCGGTCTCTACTCCTTCTTTTTCTAATTCCTCGAACACGATTTTTGTAAGAGCAGTTGTGTTTCCTTCTTTTCTGGCACTGCCAATTATTGCTAATACTCTCATCTTTTCTCCTATATGGTCTATCTATTTGTTTTGCTTTTTCATCATCTTTCCAACGAATTGCATCAATAGGTTAATGAAGAAACCTTCTAAAGATTTTTTTACATTTATCATTTCTTTGGGAATATCAATTTTTTGAGGACATTGAGGAACACACTTTCCGCATTTTGTGCATAGACTCGCCAAATACTTATCTCCTCCGGTTATTCCAGCCATTTGAACATGATAAAATCCTTTTGTCATAATTTTTTTTCCGAACATATGATATGAATTATAATGCTCAAAACATCCGGGAATATTTACTCCAAAAGGACATGGCATACAATATTGGCAACCTGTGCAATTTACTTTCATTGCCTTTCTGTACGAACTGCCAACATTTTTTATGATATCCAGTTCATGCTCTGTAAGTGAATTAGGAAGTGCTTCCTCTGCAATTCTGATATTTTCTTTGATATGATCCATTTCATTCATGCCGGAAAGCACACAAATAACTTCCGGATGATTCCAAACCCAGCGCAGAGCCCATTCTACATTAGTTCTTTCTTGCGAAGCTGAAGCATAAAGTTTTGCTGCTTCTGTCGGCATTTCTTTGGCTAAATTTCCACCTCGAAGCGGCTCCATAACAATGACACCTAATCCATTTTTGGAAGCATATTTCAAACCTTCTGTTCCTGCTTGGTTCTGTTCATCGAGAATGTTGTATTGAATCTGACAAAAATCCCAATTATATTCATCTACAATTCTTATAAAATCTTCTTTAGGACCATGAAAAGAAAAACCAATATTCTTAACCAACCCCTCATCTTTGATCTTCTTCAGAAAAGATTCGATCTGCATAGATTTCATCTTATCCCAGCTATTACCATCAAGTGCATGAACAAGATAATAATCGATGTAATCTGTCTTTAGTTTTTCAAGTTGTTTCTTTAGAATTGTATCCATATCGTCAGAATTATTGATAACCCAGTGAGGAAGTTTATCTGCAATCTTCACCTTATTCCGCAAACCGGTTTCTGCCAGCACTTTACCTATGAATAATTCACTCTCTCCATTATGATACGGCCAGGCAGTATCAATATAATTTACTCCATTCTCGATGCAATAAAGCATTTGCTTCTTTGCTTCATCATAATCAATTTTGTTTCTTTTAGAAGGTAGTCGCATTGCACCATAACCTAGAATTGAAACATCATTTCCAGATTTTGGATCTTTTCTATACAGCATTCTTTCCTCCGTTGTTTTGATGTCTGTTACTTCTTGTCGTTTTCCTTTTTGGGAACCAATTTTACGTTATCTTTATTAAAAAGATTGTCCAAAATTTTCTCCAATCGTCCAATAACTCATTGGAGAAAAAGTCCACAAAGTAGGTTTCAGTGTATCATAATCCAAAGCGTTATCTTTTACCCCGTCTTTTTGACGGGGCTATCAAAAAATATTTTTCTATTTTAAAATAATGAGAATTTCACTATCCAAGACATTTTTATATCTTTTGCAAAATCAATCTCCACATCTGGATCAACATCATAAAAATAATAATTGTAAGCAAAATTTATTCTTTTATAAATTGATGGCCATGGTTCTTTAGCATCATAGAAGAAATTATATAATAATGGACCTTCCATTCCAGCAGAGATTAATGTTCTGGCTTTTGTTGAGCCACCATTGAACATTGTGAAATCAAAAAAATTAAAAATAAACTCTCTCGAATTTGAAAATCTAGCCTTGAATCTTAAGGGGCTTCCCACTTCGATTGAAGCCATTTCACTTTTTTCTTTGTTATTGTAATCATAATTTAAATAGCCAACACCGAAACTTGGATCCCAAGTAAATGGTGATAATCCAACCGCTATTTTCTCCAGTCCCCAGCTCCACGGGCTTACAAAGATTAATTGTCCAACACTTATTGGTTCATAATAAACAGGATTAGATAAAGTTGCACTTAATTTTATGAGTGGTTTCTTCAATTTTACTTTTTCAGTTTCAATAAATTTAGGGATTACTTCCGATATTACACCATTTTCCACATGAACCAGTAAGTAATTATAACTATATTCAACCTCACTTTTTTCAACTTCAATAGCAGGGTTTACCAATGTTCTATCACCTTCATTATTTCTGACACTGTAAGTATCTAATAACCTTCTATTAAGCAGATCTACTGTTTTATACATAACATTTTCATCGTGGCTGGTTTCTAGCTCACCACCGCCTCCGCCGGTTATATACCAATTGATCTTATTTTGAAGGATATCATTATTATAAGTATTAAATTCTATCCCCTGATAATAATGAACACACGATGTGAAATAATTAAATTCTTCACCCTGAACGTCTGGAAATAATAATTCATCAAAGAATGTATTATCACTTATAGATTTGTAAAATTCTGTTGAATTCTTGATTTTATCATCATAATCTACCCCGAGCATAAGTTTAAGATTGTATTGAATTCCACTTCCATCAATATCATTAACACTGTTTATAGCTGAATGATGCATAAAGGGAACTATTATTTTTTCATGTTTATCTGCATATTCTTTTAGTGCTTTATAAAATTCATATTGCCCATTCAGATCACTCTTAGAGAATAGATTCAAATCATGCTGATCTTGTTTTTTTGGAAATAATCCCTCTTTTAATTGTGTAAAAGTATTGTAATGCCAACCACGTGACATTGAATCCATAATAAAATATATCTGATCTTGGATTTCGAAAGCATAACATATCATGTTATCTGAACTGATTGCAGGAAGTACATTGTAATCTAATTTGTTATAGATAGGATAGAGATCACTTATCACTTCTAACTTTTTATTCTCATCTAAATAATTTCCTATTATTGCAATTTGAGGTTTTGTGTTCTTTAATTCTTCAATAAAATCCTGATAAATTTTTAAATGATACAAATTATCTTCAAGAAGAACATAGTGCTTATTCATCACATCGCTTTCATTAGCCCCAATTTTATTGCATAATTTGGTAAATGTATCTATTGGAAGTTCCGATGGGATTGAGTAGAGAATATTGGAATCTGCCATGAATTCTTCCCAATTAAAGAAATCGTTAAAATTCTGCAAACCCTTATTCACACTGGCTAAATTTTTATATTTAGTCTCTGGCTTAAACTTGAACTTCATGATCTCATGATTTCCCAAAACTGGGAAAACTGGTTTTTGACGTGCTAATAATTTAATATAAGGGTAGTTGTTTTCATAGTAATCTTTATTAGAAAAAGCTTTCTTTATGTTATCCCATTGATACTTTGCTACACCGTCATAAACTATGTCTCCCATGTGCATTATAAACTTTATTTTATCATAAATATATCCGTCATTATCTTTTGCATAAATTATCTGCTTTGCCACAAAATTAAAACCGCTTAAGTCATCCGAACGAACCATGTTTCTAGAATCACCAATAACAACAAAATAGTAATCTTCTGTTTCTGAAGAATCTAATTCCATAAACATTTTATGCATATTATTGAAGTTACTATTTTCGGTTTCTTTATCTTTGTTAAAATCAAATTCAGTTAAACCTGCCGGTTTAAAATAAGAACATCCCGAAGATATTAGCATTAATAAAAATAACAAAACAAAATAGTTTTTCATTTTTTCTCCTACTTATTTATAAACCTTGAAAAGGTTTCTCTCACAACTTCTTCCTACTTATTACTTTTAAGGTTACCAATAAATTTAAGAACCTTAAAACTGACAATTGTGAGAATTCTTGAAAGAGGCTCTTTCAGTGTTTAAAGTTTTAAAGGTTATTTTCCTCTAATGTTTCTTTCTCAATATTTTTTTCTTCTTGAACTTCTTTGACTTCTTCAGCCACCTCATCTTCAGATTCTTCTTCTTTAGGTATTTCTTTAAACAGAATAAGAAACTCACCCTCTAATAAATCTTCATCTTCCCAAACAAATTCTCCTTCACAGCCCAATGGAGAAATAACTGCTACTTTTAGCATTGGTTCTAATACTTGAATTTTCTGAGCTGTTCCCAGATGTTTCCCACTATGAAAATCACCGTTAAAATGTATAACCTTTCTTCGTGGAGGAATCCGATGATAATTTAATATCGATTCTGCCATTGTATCATCTTTTATGCATTGAGCAGCATAAATCAGCTCAAAGTTCATCTTCATTTTTTTTGGCATTTTACTACTGTGTTCCATATTACTCTTCATGGTTTTTATAAAGCGGGTTTTATATTCGTCTGCAAAAACTATATGTTCTTTTGTAATAAATTTTTTCTCTTCTACAGATAATGAATCAAGTGCATTCAATCCATTTCTACTTATCATATTGGCATATCTGCGTGGAATATTTGCAGCAACAACTACAAGCTTATTATCTTTGGCAAATTCAATTATCGGTTTATAATCTGCTTCGTAATTTGGCCATGGACGTGAATTTGCCAGAAAATCTTCTTCTGTAATTTCTCCACTTAAATAATTATCTAATATAGGCTGTACATCTCGCTCAAACATTTCCATAGAGATTATAAGATTTTTGTTATTATTGTGAAACATCTTTAATAATTCAATTTCTAATGAATGCAAAATTTTATTCTCGTGAAACTCTCCAAAAAAGATCGCATCATAATTTCCAAGCCGCTCTGCCATTTCTCTAAGTATTATTTCTTCATTGGTTTTTGTGTCGATGATCATGTATTCTTGGCTAAAAACTGGCATGAGTGCAATAATTGTTACAAATAATAATAGTACAAATTGTTTCATTTTTTTTTATATCCTTTTATGAAAATATCATTTGATGATATCTATTTAATTTTGTTTCTATTTCTTCAATATTAAGGTGACGCGCAGTACGTATAAGCTCTTGTCCCTCTGAATATACAAGAAAAGTAGGAACAGAGAAGGCCATAAAAAAACCGGCTGCTTCACCTTTATCATCTAATTCTATATGGTGAAATTTCGATTCCTTATATTTCTTTGCAAGTTCCCTAAGTTTTGGTTGAAACACCTTACAAACATTACAACTTTTAGTTGTTATATATACGAAGGAAAATTTATCCTGTTTTAATTTCTCAAAATCCATAATTTCCTTACTTTTTCTTCTCTACAATTGATTCTATAATAGGCTTTATATTATGCATATCAATCGGTTTTTCCAGATATGCAACCGGCTTCATCATTTGAGCTCGCTCAAAAATTTTAGCCTCATTATATCCAGTCATAAATATTATTGGAATATCCAGAGTTTCTGCTATTTTCTCGGCAGCATCAATTCCATCAATATAACCAGATAAATTAATATCCAGAAGCAATACATCCGGTTTTTGATTCTTAGCAATTACTATTGCCTCTTCACCGGAAGTTACAAAATCAAGAACATTATATCCTAGGTCTTGCATCTCTGCTGTTAGCCATTGTGCTATCAGCACCTCATCTTCAACTATTAATACTTTAACTTTTTCTTCCATATTATCTCCATTTCAATACTTAAATTTATTATACTCTCTCTTTATATTGATCATCCTTGAGTTTTATATGCCACATTAACCCATTGGCAGAATCTATATTGACCTCACCCTTTGACTGATATTTTACCTAGTTTTTATTAGGAAAAGCATGCTTGAAAATTGTTGAATATAGCTCATTAATTATTAAGCCTATTGGAATCGCAGAATCCATGAGTATATTCACTTTTTCAATTCTGTAATTTCGGTTTGTAAAATGCTTATTTCATTTAGAAATTGTTCTTTGGTATTAACAATATTTTTCATCTTCTACCCCTATCTTACCTGAAACAGCTCACCCACTGAAATTCCAAAAGAACTCATCTGCTCCATCACCAATTGAACAATGCACATTTCCGGTTTCTACATCAAATGAAACACTTCTTCTTTGTGTTCCACCCAAAGACCTTGCTACCACTTTTATCTCTTTGTTTTTTAAAATTTCCTCTATAGAATCAATGACATTTTGTCCTATACAATCATCAGTTTTTTGTAATACGTTTGCTCCACCCGCAATACAAACTGCAATTATCTCTTCACTTGATCTGTCTAATTTATATAATGTTATAAGTTCAGTAATTGCATTTACAGCATATCTTGTTTTTTTTGTATTCTCTTTTGCAGGAGCAACCCCTGGGAGCATAATATGTGACATTACAGCAATTTGGTTATGATGATTGTAGGCTGTTATTACTATGCAAGAGCCAATTGGGCCAGATTTTAGAATTGAATTTTTATCACCTGTTTTAATTTCACCAGTCATTGCAAAAATAATCTGTTTATCCATTTAATAATCCTAAATTTTAAGAATAACGATTTACTATATTATTACTAAACATTTATATTACAAAAGAATCTTAAATCTAAAATAATTCTGTCAATAAATAATATTGTGCATAAGTTGTTATCATTGCTTGCATTATACTATAAGCTAGATATAAATATTTAAGCATTTTTAGTTTATGGTTGCTCGATATGTTGGAGCATTAGGTGGAACCTTACCTTTTATAACTTTATGATAATAATCATAAGTCATTGGATTTAGATCCGAAATAGTATCAGCATCGGTAACTTCTCCCAAAAAAACGGTGTGAGTTCCGGCATCTAAACTATTAATTATTTTACATTCAAGATACCCAACAGTTTTATTTAAGATTATTGGAGCTCCATTCTTTCCAATTTTGTAATTACATTCTGCAAATTTATTAATTTCTCTTCCACTTCTAAATCCAAATTTTCCGATCTCCATTAACGTCCATTTATCAGAAATAATTGATACCGTAAAAACGTTACTGATTTCAATAAATTCGTGAGTGTAGTTATTTTTGGAAATACTAATAGCAATAGTAGATGGGTTGGAAGTTATCTGAAACACAGTATTTGCAAGTTGAGCGTTAAACTTCTCATCTAATTTTGAACTAACCACAAACAAACCATAACTGATGTTAAACAATGCATCTAAGTTCATTATTACAACTCCTTATTCTCTGAAAATTTGTAGGCTAAAAAATTTATTTGCTTATCCTCAATTTAAATCTGAAGATAAAATTGTTTAAGACGAAAACTAAATGAGATCTTGAAGCTTTCTAATATGTTTGAACTCTTCATTAATAATTGTATCCAATATTTTTTCTGTTTTATGGTTCTTCACATACTTTTTAAGTGAGAAAAAAAAGATAATAGTATCTTTTTCAAATTGTATTGCATATGTTATTAAATCAGCTGTATTCTCTGCATTCTTAGCCATTTGAATTGCGTTACTCGGTTCATAAAATACATGTGTTTTTACTATTGATTCCATATAAAATTGAGCTTCTTCCCAGTTGGAATTTTGTTCTAACTCTGTTTGATCTATCTTGTTTCTGAGTGCCTTGAAAATATTTTCATGTTCCTTCTCATCATCTCTCAATATTGTTAAAATAGATCTTGTTTCATCATCCAAATCATTTCTTTGCAAGGCATTATCGTAGAATGTATAACCATTCTGTTCCATTTTCACAGCCATTTCTACAATGTCATTTTTCTCATAAAAACTCATATTAACTCCTTCATATTTAACGTTGAAAGGATCTATAACAAATTTTTTAGCTTATTGTATTTGTTATCTAACAATCTAATCCACCAAAAGGTTACCGCTAAAAAAGTCCACTAATCTCACCATTCTCATCAATATATATTTGCAATGCAGAGGGTGTTTTTGGAAGCCCCGGCATTCTCATAATATCACCAGTTATTGGAATTAAGAATCCTGCTCCAGAGGTTATCAAAATTCTGCGAACTGTAACCAGAAAATCTTTCGGTTTACCTAAAAGTTTGGGATTATCAGATAACATAGAATTCTCCTGCTTTATCTTTAAATCAAGAAAACTCTAGATTATATTTTTTCTAAAATTTTCTTTAGTTTTTTACTTCTTTTTTGTACTAGAATACTTCATAAATTGAACTCGTTCATAAAATGCATTATTCATATCTGAGGTTTTACTCAATTTCCCTTTGAATTTTTCAATTGATTCGTAATTGTGCTTCTGCATCCAGTCGCTGATTTCATCTAAAGATTTTTCTATTATTTTTGGTGAATTATTGTAAATTGATGAAACCATCTGCACACTTGAAGCTCCTGCAAGAAGAAACTTGATCACATCTGTTCCATTGTGAATTCCAGTTGTTGCACATAAGTCACAATCCACCAGATCACTCATAATCCCGATCCAACGTAAAGAGTTAGACATGTCATCTGCTGTACTGAAAATATTACCAGCAATTAGCTCTTCTTTTTCTATATCAATATCTGTGTTATAGAATCTATTAAATAACACCATTCCTTCAATGTTCGTTTTAGAAAATCTTTGTAATGTATTTGCCAGATTATCGAAATAATGGCTTATTTTTATTGAGATAGGCATAGAAACTTCAGCAGTAACTTTCTTAATGATATCAAAATATACATTCTCATTATCTTTACCTTCCATTTTAGGATTGGAAGGAAGTAAGAAGATATTAAGTTCAAGGGCATCGGCACCAGCATGTTCAATGTCTTTTGCAAATCCTGTCCAATCTGCAGAACTCATACAGTTTATACTGGCAATAATTGGAATATCTATAGCTTGTTTTGCATCTTTGATTAATTGCAGATAATTTTCTAACAGATGTTGTTTTTCAAAGTATTTTTGATAATCGTACATTTCGGTATGACCGTGAACTGGATTATAACCATCCATATTTTTGTTCACTTCCATCATTATCTGCTCTTCGAATAATGATTTTAAAACAACTGCAGAAGCACCAGCTTCAGCCAACTGTTTTATCGAATCTAGTTTGCCAGTTAATCCACATGAACCAACAATAATGGGATTTTTTAGTTCGAGTCCCATATATATGGTTTTTAAATCTACCATAATTCCTCCACAAATATTATATTAGTTTTCCTTTAATACATGTTCGTCATAAAGAGTTTCAAATTGTAATTTATGATCCGCTTCTTCTGATGCTAATTTAAGAAAAAGTGTCTCAAGTTCTGTTCCAGGTAAAGAACCTGCCATATTTGCATATAGTTTTTGTGCCTGTTCTTCTTTTTTCATTGCAATAATTAAAATATCTTGATATGTCATATCATCATAAGGCTTTACATCTACAATATATTCACTTATGTTTAGATTTGCAACTTCTTTTACTCTAATATTCTTAATTCCTTTTTTTCTGATGTTCTCTAAGATCACCACATGGCCTTTTTCCATATTCTCAAATTCTTTAAGCATTACTTTCTGTGCTTGAAATTTTGTTCTCTGTTGTAATTCTTGGTAAAACTTTACTGCTTCTTTTTCACCACTAATTGCATAATCAATCACTTCATCAAATTTTTCTTTAGTCATGATATCTCCTGAATTTATTTTTTATATAATATTTTTTATTAGTTTAATGCTAAGAAATAAGCAGGACAGATAATAATAATCTGCCCTGCTTTTTAGTTTAGTCAACTGGACTAAACATGTCAGTTCCAACACCACATTCGGGACATACCCAATCTTCAGGCAGAT
>JABIME010000266.1 GCA_018654125.1 Candidatus Cloacimonadota bacterium | reverse complement strand
TTAATATTTGCTTCAACCATTTTTAGAAAGATAAGTGCTTTTAAAACTGCAATCAAATATCTGGGAAGTCCATTCAAGTATTTTATGGTGTTAGAAATTATAGCAACTCTAGCATCAAAACCTATCCCCAGTGCATTAATGAAGTACTTATCCTCGATCTTTCCTACATCTATCTTTCGGGTATTGGATTTTTGTAGAACATCAACTGCTTTATCGATATTAGAAGAGAGATTGAAATTTGCAGCGAAATCGTTTCCACCACCTTCAGGTATAATTCCAATATTCACTTCTTCCGATTTTCCAGAAAGCATTACACCATTTACCACTTCATTTAATGTGCCGTCACCACCTACAGAAATTATGTTTTGGAAGCCCTGCACAATTGCATCTTTTGCAAGTTGTGTTGCATGTTTAGCTGCTTTTGTTAATTCTATTTCATAATCTAATTTATGCTCATTTAACGTTGTAACTAGTTTGCTAATTTTCTTACCGGTTTTTCCTCTTCCAGCTGTTGAATTTACAATGAAGAACCATTTTTTATCTCGCATATTTTCTCCCTCTGTTCATCTCAATTTTTCTTAAAATAAAAACGAATTCTCCTTTTGGAAGTTCCTGTGTCATCGTGCTGAGTTCCTGTAAACTTCCCCAGAATATCTTTTCTGTTGGTTGCGTGAGTTTATAGGCAATTATTGCCTGGCGGTTTGCTCCTAAAATACTCTTCATGTCAGCCAGAAGTTGTTTGAGTCTGTATGGAGTTTCCAGAATTATTAGGTCATAATTATTTGGAAGTCTTCTTATCGCACGTTTACGTTCATCCTTATTGGCTGGTAAAAAGCCGTAGTACAAGAATTGTTCAAGATTTAAACCGCTAACCATTAAAGCTGCCATGATGGATGATGCACCAGGTATTGGAACAACATCAATTCCATTTTGATGACATTGCCAAACCAAATTATTACCGGGATCAGCAAATAGCGGAGTTCCGGCATCACTTATAATTGCGGCAGTTTCATTATTCATTACCAGTCTATCCAGAATTGTTTGAGTTTGTTCATCTTCGTTATGTTCGTTCAAAAGCTCCAACGGCTTTTTTATATCATAACTTTTCAGTAATCTACTTCCTACTTTGAATTCCTCACAGATCACGAAATTAACACTTTTAAGAACTTTTAATGCCCTTAGGGTAATATCGTCAGGATTCCCAATATGCGTAGCTACCACATACAATTTATTCTTTGAGGACATATACTATTTTTCCTTGAAAATTAGAACGTATGTAAATGTAAAGTCCTATTAAAAAGATCAAAACAGCCAGAATTAATCCGATAAGGCTGAGCTTCAAACTCCATGAATATGTACTGGATTCAAATTTCATTTCTATTGTATGTTCACCTTTTGGAACAACAATGCCACGCAATATGTAGTTTGTTGCAAATATCTCTGTCTCTTCTCCATCAACAAATGCTTTCCAGCCGGCTGGATAATAAATTTCACTAATTGTTAAGAATGAAGTGGTATCTGTAACAACTTCAAATTTAATATCATGTAACCCAAATCCTGCAGGAGTTACAGAAGATTTTGTTGGAGCATAAGTTATAGGAACTTCCTTCTCGACAATTGCAGTTTCTGCCGGAGAGAATTCAGGATCGTTCAACTTTTTCCAGATCGATTTGCTATCAGCAATCAATTCTGTATTCTTCACAAACCAAGCTCGCGAGAGATACGTGTTATTCAAATAGACGGTTTGCTTTTCTTTCCTATCATAATATGCATACTCCAAATTATCTATTGGTAGTTTCTGATTGAAAACCACATACTTTGCATTAAGCATATTCACAATATTCCAGTTAATTGGAATTCTATCGAGGAATTCTGCATTCATGCAGTTCTCAATTATTTCTTGATATCTCTTGAGTTTAGCACCATGATAACCACCAATAGTTTGATGGTAATATGCCCAGCTGTTTTGTCCAAACTCCCTTGCTAATGGATAGATCCTGAAATTCTCAGTATCTTGCAGAAGGAATTTATCGGCATCGGTTTTTTGGTATTCTCTCTCAATATTTTGCTGTGGAGTTACATTTTGCAGGAATCTGCTGTCGATAAGTAACAGGTCTGTGATCACAAGAATTGCGATGAGAATTAAGAAAGGATATTTTCCAATTTTCTTTCTTCCTGCTAACAGGATTAATCCCATGCTTACAATTAAGAATATTCCGGTTTGGATTCCGTCTTCAACCAGTTTGTCTAATCGCATTGTTTTAAGTTGTTTCAATTGCCCTGGATTGTATTTAGAAGCATCTCCAGAATGTTGTAAACTAAGATTTTCTAATGAGCTGCTAAATGCCAGGAAGATGACAAAAAGTACAAATACAGCGATGAGTATTTTTTGAAAGAGATCGAAGAATTTTTTATCATCTTCTTTGATTTTTTCTATTATTGTTTTAATTCCAAATCCTGCCAGGATCACAGTTGCAAATTGCAATATTACAAGTATCATTGCTGGTACTCTAAACTTATTGAATCCCGGTAAATAGTTAAGCAAGAAATTCGATAGAAATGGCAAGTGCCTTCCAAAAGAGAGTAGTAAAGTAACTATGGAAACACTTAACAATATTTTTACGAGTCTGTTCCTATTATAAAATAGCGCGATAAGTGCAAATAGGAAAATGATGATGCCCATGTACATCGAAGTTTGCGTGAACGGCATCCAACCCCAGTAGAATGGAGAAATGCCACCATAAAAACTTGGATTTACAAATGTTAGTATTTCCATTGGGTGGAACGACCAACTTGTTGCATAACTTGTGCTTAATCCGGTTTCTCCACCACGAATTGTGTAATGACCATACTCGTAAGAAGAAAAATATGGTTGCGCGATTGCCATGAATGCGATTAATAATGCCAATAAAAGAAAGACGGAAAAAATTATATGTGATCTTAATTCTTTATCTTTTATTGCCCAAATTAGTTGTACGATCCAGTAGATTAGGATCATTAAATATGTATAGTAGGAAATCTGCGGATGATTTGCGCGAAGTTGTACGATAAACAGAATTGCTGTTGCCCCTAGAGCGAGTAAACTGCTCCGCTCCTTTAAATAATGGACTGCAAACATGATCCATGGAATGTAGACAATTGCCTTAAATTTTGTGTTATGCCCAATTTCTAGAAGTCCTAAAAAATGGCACGAAAGCGGTAAGGCTATTGCACTTATGAAGGCAATGATCGGATCAAATTTTAAATGTATCATAAACAGATACACACCTAAAGCCATAATGAATAACATAAGAATTCGCCAGTTCATAACTTTATTGGTGAGTTTGAATATTTGTCCGACAAATGGATATTTTGCACCGAATGAGATCAAGTATGACGGCATTCCACTAAACACATTTGGATTCCACATCGCCTGATCTTTATGTTCCTTATTATATTCCATAAGAACTTGAGCAGATGAACGCCACTGAATTGTATCACCTGCTGGAGGTGCATAATTTTTGAAGGCAATATTAAAGAAGAATACAGACAGAATTATGAATAATAGGCTAATGAAAATTACATGCCTGTATTTCCCTTCAAATATTTTTTCTAAGAATCCAATTTGCTTTTCTACTTTTTGTTTATTCTTTTTCACCATAGATTTTCCTCAATCTTTTTAGTTTTTCAATATATTTTTG
>JABIME010000026.1 GCA_018654125.1 Candidatus Cloacimonadota bacterium | reverse complement strand
CCGGGAGACATTTCAAATTGATACAAACTCCAGCTTAAAGGAATTAGATATTCAGCAGATTCGTCTAAGATATTCATTGCGCTCCGCGCATGTCCTTCTACCCCTCAACATTCGGGGTCCATAGTAAATACTTCGGCTACTACATATCTCTGACTGGCAACTAAATTAAAGCTAAACAAGGATAAAACTAATATTAGTGCAAGTTTCATATTTCCTCCAAACAATTCATGACAATATAACGAAGGCAACAATTATTCCCAATTATATTTATAATTTGACAGAATGTATTCTTTGCAAAACATAGATTAGTTGAAATTGTATTGTAAGGGGTTGAAATGAAATTAGCTAGCACAAAATCTTCTGTTAATTTTTTTATTATTACATTTCTTTTAACATTACCCGGATATGTACTTTGTGGATTAGCCTCGAATAATATTTTCTTTTCGGAAGAAATGGCTATTTCATTTATTGCACTATCCGCTATAGCTCCAATAGGAGCGGCTTTAATTCTTACTCATGGAGAAAAGAAGAAAGGCAATATAAAAAAATTACTTAAACGATCTTTTGATTATAAAAAGATTACCCAAAAAATATGGTTTCTACCAATTCTTTTCTTATTACCATTGTTGTTTGCTATTGCACTAACAATAATGATCTTCACCGACTATACAATTCCAGTTCCCATGTTTCCAATTACCGCAATACCGGTTTTATTTTTTTCCTTTTTTATCATGGCATTAGGGGAAGAGATTGGTTGGATGGGATATGTTTTTAAGCCAATGCAAAACCAGTTGGGTACCTTCAAAGCAACTTTATTGTTAGGATTAATTTGGGCAATTTGGCATATTCCATTTTATATCTTCTTGATGGGAGACCCCATATTTATAATAGTACAATGTTTAAGTTTATTCTCACTTCGTTTTATTTTTGTATGGATATTCAACCATACAGGTGAAAGCGTATTTGCTATGATCGTATTTCATACTGTGTATAATGTAACAAATGGTGTGTTTCCTAATTATCAGGTTAAATCACCTGCAGGCGTTATTATTACCACGATCATTGTTTTTCTTACAGCACTAATTATTTATTTGTTCTGGCACCCCAGAAGAGATACAAACAAAATAATGATAAAGGAAATTTAGCAGCAATCAGAATATTTGAACATGTTAATATGTAGATGCACCCCAGAATTCAGTGAACCGATAAACTAATTGTTTCCAGAATGATTTGGTGGCATATGTCTCATAATTTACAGTATATTTTTCATCATTCCAGATCAGGTTAAAGTAATTATGAATTTCACTGATTGGAGCAGAATCATGCCTTGCTTTTAATAAAATATTCATCTCCAGATTTTTGTTACCTATGTTTCTTTTCGTAAGATTTGCTGAGCCCAGGATCACAGTATTTTCTTTAGTAATTGATTCAAATAATATGATCTTTGAATGAAACTGCTCCCCATTTGTTGAGTACCATTTTATTTGAATATTTTCCTTAGACTTCTTCATTAGTTCATAGGCAACCGGTCTATTGGGGATTCCCTTCTTCTTCCTACCAAAAGCATCTTTATTCGGATCGAGTATGATCTTAATATTTACACCTCTCTTCGAGGCAGAAATTAGTGATTTAATAACATTCCTATCGGATAGGTAGAACATTCCGATCTTAATTGAATCTGTCTTTGTGGAAGCATTGATTTCTTGAATTAGACTGTCTTTGATCTTCTCTTCCGTTATCAGTTTGAGCTTAACTGGTTTTTCAACTTCATTTTTTTCAGTATCAATTTCAGATGAAAGGTTTTCTTCTGAGAATTTTGCCACGGAGGATTCAGCTTTATAGATTTCTTCTGCAAAATCACCGTAAACAAGAATTCCAATATTCGAATGAGCTGAACTTCCGTCATGCGGATTTGCCGATGTTATCACAGAAACCCAAGTATCTTTGCTGTCAGCTACAAAAACCTTACGATGATTTGCTTTAAAATTGAGAAGCGTAAAATAAGAGCGACATGTTACTTGTTTCTCCTCAGAAGAAAATGGATGGGCCAGTCTTCCCCCGTTAGTTGAATTGCCAAACCATTGAAAAAATGTTCTCCAAATGAATGAATAGAGCATATTGCTGTCTGGAAGTTTACGAAGTTCAGTATAAATGATGTTAATTCCAGCACTTTCCATCTCATCTAGTTCTTTGGAAACAGCTCCACCATAAACAGTATTTACGGGATCTGTAATGAAATCTATCTTTATATCGGTTTCATTTTTTTTATCAATTAGTTTATTTGAGAGTTCTTCTGCAAGTTTTCGGAAAGTTTGATCAGCTTCACCGATATAAGAATTGAAGAGGAACATATCGATTAAAATGTATGTTTGTGCAGAATCTATATGAGTTAAAATTGTATTGAATATCTCTTGTTCACTTTTTATCTGTTCAACAGATTTGTAGGTTAGATCATAAAGAAAATCAACTTCATTTTCATTTGCGTAATAATATTCACTTTCGTAGTTGGTTCCATCCGGCATGCTCTTGTATACATGATAAGTGCAGCCAAATAATAGTGATATCAGAATCCATAAAAAGAATAATTTTAATAATTTCATTTGAGATATTTATTCCTAAAACTTAAATCCAACACTCATGTATTCCATATCTACTTCACTTAAAGTACTTATAGAAGAGGTGCTTTCAATTGATCCGAAAGGTGTTTTTAGTGCAAAGGTTATTCCTACACCAGCGAAAACATTCTCTTCAGAAAAAAGCTCTTTATCATCATCAGAAAATGATCCAAGATTAAAGTTAGGGATGAAGTAAAACCCTTTCCAGAAATTGTATTGGAATCCAAATCTAAAAACAGCTGCATTTTCGGTGAGGTTGGCCATTCTTTTTTCACCTAAGAAAGTAATCGTTCCTTCTCTTTTTCCTATTCCTCCAAGATAAAGATAATAATTTGGTGGTATTAAGCTAGGATCACCATAAATAAATCCTGCAGAGTATCCGTAAGTTAAAGAAACTCTTTCATGAAGTTTTTTATATCCTTCAATATCTATCAATGTTCTGGAAAATGGATCATATTCAAAAGAATCAAGATCACAAATAGGGTCAGGATATGAACTGAAAGAACCACTAATCTTCATTCCGCTCTGTGGAAAGATTGTTCTGTTTAAAGTATCATACTCTAAAAAAGCACACAATTTGGTGGCTTCGGCAACAAACTCAAAAACAGGGTCTCTGTCTATAGATTTGAAATCATTGAACTCATGTCCAATTCCAATACCCAATGCAATATTATTAGAAAAAACTGTTTGTATAATTAGTTTTGCTGTAGAAAAAGAATATTCATAATGATCAATTCCGGTATTAACTTGAACAGGAACTTCAAATTGATCTGATTCTGTTTCAACACCAATTCCAAATCCAGGTTTCCATCCTGTATGAACAAAATATGAAAGGGCATGACCAGGATTTTCACTCAATCTAATGTCCCATATCAGCCTAGAGCCAGGGATCAATGCATTTCGTAAAGTTTCATTTAGTAGAATTGCTGCTTTTGTTTCACTGTTATATTGAAACGAAAAATTTAATGAATGCTTGTATTTTTCTATAACCCTAATTTCAAGTTCAACACTATTACGAGCACGGATCAACCTATAAGATACTCTCTCAAAGAATTGACTTCCGTAAAGTCTATCAATGGCTTTAGAAAGTTTTTCCATAGTAACCCAAGAGTCTTCTTTGATATTCAGCTTTCCGATCACTAAATTTTTTGAGACAGTTTTCAAACCTTTTATATGAACCTTTTTAATGAATAGCTTATCAACCTCCAATACAGGATACCCCTTTTCTTCTTTTGTGTATTGCTTCTGCTCATCTGCAATTGTTTGTAATTTGTCGTATGATTCTCTTGCTGCAATTTCTCCAAGCTGAATAAGAGATTCACAATTATCAAAATCTATTAAACCATAATCTTCTACTTCAGGAAAAATTATAAGATCACATAGCTCATGCTGTTTCTTAGATCTTTCTAATCCTCTGAAATTCACAGATTGCTCCATTATTTTTACTAATGAGTTTAATTGCTCTTTTTTGTATAATTTGCTGCTTACATCAACAGCAATTATAATATCTGCTCCCATTTCAATTGCATCTATTGCTGGCAGATTTCTAGAAAGTCCTCCATCAACCAGAAGTTTTCCGCTCTCTTTTACAGGTGTGAATGCAGAGGGAATTGACATACTGGTTCGCATAGCTTCAGGTAAAAATCCGCTATCTAAAACAACTGCTTCACCTGTTTCAATATCAGTTGCGATACAGCGAAATGGTGTTCTAAGCTTATTGAAATCATTCACATATTGAGCAGAAATAGTAAGGTCAGAAAATAGTTTAGAGATCCGCTGACCTCCTACGAGCCCAGCAGGAAGAACAATCTTAAATTTTACTATTGGTAATTTCCCAATATATCTTTCATCATATTTTTTTTCTTCAATGGAGACATCTTTTCTAAATATCTTATCCATCAGTAGAACATCCCAATCCTGTTCTAATACAATCTCTTCCAATTGCTCTGAGCGGT
>JABIME010000265.1 GCA_018654125.1 Candidatus Cloacimonadota bacterium | reverse complement strand
ATCTACAAATTTATCTATAGTCCAAAACAATAATGGGCGATCCATAATTTGAATGAATTGCTTTTTTTTCTCATTCGATATTCTTGTTCCGCTTCCTCCAGCGGTGATTATTACGATGTTCTTCATATTATCTCCACTGACAAGAGAATTAGTTCAAATTTGCAGGTCAATAAAAAAGTAGGAGAATTGAAAAACCTTGAATAAGCTTCATTCAAATTTTCTTCATATTCAACTTATATCAGGGTTTTGTTTTTTCCCTGTAACTTCTGTGATAATCCCTAAAGGTCCGCCACCAATGATGATCACATCATCGTTCTTCACTTTGAACTCCTCTATTTTTTTTTATTTAACATTAATATAAATGGGATGGATGCAATTGATAGTATTGTACAGATCTTATAGGTTAGAATTAATCCAAAACTATCACCTAAAAAACCAATTAGTAATACCATAAGTGAACTCACACCAAAACTAATCGTCATATAAATCCCATTTACAAAAGAGGGATGATCAGAATCTGTATCTTGAACTAGTGCCAGTAAAACTGGACCTGATGCAAACAGAAAAAATCCCATTATTATAAGAAGTGGGAACATGAAGCTTCCATTGGAAGAGATGAATATCCACATTAAGATAGGATTGATTATTGAAGTAACTAGTAGTGTATTTTTTCTTCCAAATTTGTCTGAGATTGGTCCGGCAAAAAAAGTACCGATAGCTCCAGAGAATTGCAGTACAGCAAGAGAAATACCTGCTAACCATAAGCTGCTCCCTTGATTTGTTAAGAATGTTGGAAGGTATAGAGTTAACGATAATTTCATAGCTGCTCTGAAAATAGTTATTCCAGAAATAATAACGAAAAATGGAATTAACTTTTTAAAAGTATCTTTCGCTTTTGTTTCTTTCTTTTTATCTTGGAATTTTTTGTTAATACTTATGTTTCTTAATTTAAAATATAAAATTGTGGATGCGATAATTCCTAAAGGCATAACACGCCACGAACCTTCTAATCCCCACCAGGAAATCGCTGCAGTTATTAGAAGTGGACCAATTGTTCTGGCAAGTTCACCTCCCAGCATAAAATAACTCATACCTTTTCCAACCTGATCTGCTGAAACATGTTTTATCATTACCGGAGATGGAACATGAAATAGTGTATTACTGATACCAGCTACAAAAAGCAAAATTAGAAGTATTGGGTAACTGGGAGCTACACCTAATAAACTCATGGCAATACCTGTAATTGCCGGGGTTAGAATAACAAAATATCGTACACAAATTCTATCTGCGATTAAGCCAATAAAAGGATTAAAAAGTGAAGGAATCTTTCTGGCAATATCTAACAGCCCTGCCATAGAAAGTGATATACCCAGTTTTGAGATAAGAAGCGGAAGAAGTGGAGCCAAAAAAGCAGAATATATATCATGAGATAAATGTGCGAATGAGACGATCAGTACATTCCCAAATTGAAATTTTTTCTTATTCTTCATAAAATAATGTTAACCTTATCTAAATTAATCTGTGACTAATGATTCTTCTTCGAGTTTAAATCTATTTACGAATTCTTCTTCATCACCAAAATCTACAAAATCTTTTTGATGAGGAGGCTCAATAAAATTACTATCTGCTTCATGTTTAACGGCACCCCAATATTTCTCGGTTTCACCTGTAATTTTTACTGCATATGCCAGAACACCGTTTGCATAATCACAATAAGCACATCTCATTTTACCTGGGAAGGACAAATAGTCTAGTTTGTGTCTATCAATTTTGATGTATTTAGATCTATCTACAATTGGTAATCTAAAAATTCTAAAACTGATCTGATGGTAAATTTCCAAAGCGATATCAAAAACTATAAAGAATAATAGCATTCCCCAAATAAATGGAATAGAAAGAATGCTTGTGATCTCTCTTTCTGGGTATTTTCTAAACTCCATGACTCTCTCTCCTAATATTTAAAAAATATATTTCTAAAATCCTACTAATAATCCGAAGATTCCAACAAGTGCACCAAATACAATATTTACAATTTTTACAGCAAAAAATCCTCGTTTAGAATCAGCTAGCATTGGTATCATTCCATGTCCATCTTGAACAATTGAACTTGCTAATAAAATACTGAACGGGATAGTTCCCGAAGCAAATAATGTAACAAAAACAAGATGTGGACCCGATTCAGGTATAATCCCAACGATCAATGCTATAGCCAAGATTAGAAACATATTACTTGCGATCCAAGTATTAATATCAATAAATTCTAGAAGGATATGAACTACTAATAAAGTTCCAAAAGTCCATAAGAATATTTTTGGAATATGCACCACAACAATATGCTGCCAAAGGTGTTCCTCTAAAAAATGTTCGGGTACAGTGATAACAATGAGAAGAGCAATAAATGAAGTAAGCAATATTGTAATTCTAACCCAGTTCCATGTTTCTGGTCCGATCTCACCGGCTGCAGTTCCTAATAGGAAAAAAAATATGATGATGAGTATTAGAATCCGTGGAATTGATGTTGTCTTGAAATTTGAGAAAAAATTCTTGTGTGGATAGCAATCACATTTATTTTCTTCATGAATTGGAAATTTATTTTTTGCGAATCTGGATTCAAAATATCTCGGGGAGATAGCCTTATCAGTGATAAAACCAGCAATGATTCCAACCACAAAAATGATAGCTGTAAGTAGAATTGCTTTTTGCGGAAACATTGCCAGCATTATAAATGCTTCATCTCCACTGGTAGCAATCATTGCAGTTACAACTGCTCCAAATGAGATGATTCGATGAGAAAATAAAGTTATTGCAGTAAATGCTCCTAGGCATCCTGGAATTGCTCCTAAAAAAGCAGCTAGAAAATACTGTTTCCACTTAGATTGTGCAAGATTGCTATGCCAAATCCCTTTCGTTTGAACATTAATGTATTCAATGATGAGCATCATCACAAATACAAAGCCTGTTATCATTAAGGTATGCTTTAAAACTTCAATTACAATATTCATATAAATTATCTCCAATTTAGAATATTAAAGGCTAAATACTTTGGAATCTAGATCTATTTCAATTCTCCATTCTTGTATGCATCATATGCTTCTTTTACTGTCATTTCTCCAGCACCAACAAATACTTTTGAGCCAGTTTGAGTAACTACAGCTGCAGCATTTCCACCAGGACCGTTACCTGTTATGAGTATATTCACACCAAATTCTGCCATCTTCTGAGCTGTTTTAGGACCGGCACCATGAGCTTCATTTGCAATTGCACGATTGTCATAAGTTTCAATTTTTTTAGTTTCTTCATCATAGATGAAGAAGAACTCAGTTCTTCCAAATCTTGGATCCATTTTAGAATCCCATTCTGTTCCTTTTGCTGTGAGTAAAATCTTCATTTAATCTCCTTCTTGGTTCACTGATCTTCACTGATTACACGGATAAAATAATGTCCGGATTTTTCTGTGTACATCCATGAACTATACTTCCCTTATTATTTTCCAACTATCTTCTAAAATCTGCTTTATATTCCCATTATCAAATTCCACAATTGTTTTTCCCATTGTCATAGCTTTTGTGAAATTCTCATCATAAGGAATTTCATTTATTAATTCAAGTTTTTCTTCTTTTAGGAACTTATGTATCTCTTTTGTTTTATCTGAATTAATATCTGCTTTATTGATAATACATCCAGCTTTAATTCCAAACTTCTTAACAAGTTCATAAACTCTTTTCAGATCATGGATACCAGATACAGATGGCTCAGTAACAAGTACAACATAACTTGCACCGGAAAGTGAAGATACAACAGGACATCCAATACCAGGTGAGCCATCTACAATAACTATCACTTTTCCATCTTTCTCTGCTAAAATTTTTGCTTCATTCTTTACTTTAGCAACTAATTTACCTGAATTCTCTGCCCCTATTTCTAGTTTTGCATGAACCATTTTTGTGCCTGTTTTCACATTAGACAAAAACCATTTCCCTACATTCTGCTCATTCATACTTATTGCATCTCTAGGACAAACAAGTGCACAATATCCGCAACCTTCACAATCGAGAGGTTGAACAACATATCTGTTATCAATAACTGGAATTGCATCCCAACGACAAACTTGGGAACATTTTCCACACTTAATGCATTTTGCCTGATTGATTTCTGCGAGCAGTCCGCTATAGAAATCTTTAGATCCAGCTAAATCAGGTTGCATGAGAAGATGCATATCAGCTGCATCTACATCGCAATCAGCAACTATTACATCTTTCCCACCCAAGTAGGCAAAAGAAGCTGTGATCGAGGTTTTTCCTGTTCCACCTTTCCCTGAAATTATTACGATTTCTCTCATAATACATTCTCCTGCTGATATTTGGAAATGAATGAAATTATGTTTTCAAGTTGAGTTCTTACTTCAGGAATTCTGGTGTATATGAGATTTCCCTCAGAATATATTTCTGCTATCTTTCTCATATTGGGGATTTCAGCTATTATGGGAATATCATGCTCTTCACAGTATTTTTCAACGTTTGCATCACCGATTCCAAATCTGTTGATAATTACTACCATTTCTTTTTTCAACTCTTTCATTGTATCAATAGCAAGTATCAGATCATGTAACCCAAAAGGTGTAGGTTCTGTTACAAGCAGAATTAAGTCTGCATCTTTGGTTGCTTCGATAACTGGACAAAATGTTCCAGGTGGAGCATCAAAAATTTTAATTATATTTTTTTGGAAATTCTCGTCTACGTAATCTATAGTTTGCTTAATAAGTGGTACAGCCTGCTCTTCACCAATAATTAGTTTGCTTTCTACGAAGTCTAGATTACCTGATTTATAGTGTTTCAATTCACCCATCTTCTTGGGTATCATTGGAAGAGATTTGGTGGGACATAACTCGCTGCAAGCATAACATCCGTGACATAACTCAGGAAAGACCATTATCATTTCACCCAATTTCATCACAGCATTAAAATTGCAAACTTTCCGACAACTCCCACAAAGAATACACTCATCCTTTTTCCACTCAGGGATCATCTTAAATTTATCTTCTTCATGTAATGTTTTACCCGAAATAAATAATCCTGAATTTGGTTCTTCTACATCCAGATCGGTTAATACAACATTGTTGGATTCTGCTATTAATGAAGTTAGATTTGTGGAAACAGTGGTTTTTCCTGTTCCACCTTTTCCGCTGGCAATTGCTATTTTCATATTTCCCTTTTTCCTGCTTACGGATTTAATATACAAAACGTATCAAAAAAATTAAATCATATATAATCGAATTAAACTATTATGAATCAATTTTGATGAATCTCTATCCGTGCATCTACATGTTCATCTGTGAGCTTAATTAATTAGTGATCGCAGAGGTTATCACCAGATGTTAATCCATCTGAGATATAAGTCTCTACTAGTCCTTTAAGATTGTCAGAATGCAATCCGATAATTACCTCAATATTATTTTGTGCAAATAGCTGTTGTGCTCTGCTTCCCATTCCACCAGCAATAATGGAAGTACATCCAAGTTCGCGCAGAAAAGCAGGATGTGATCCTGGTTCATGTGGGGGAGGTGTAACAAATTCTTCTTTAGTGATTTTGTTATCTGTAACATTATAGATGGCAAATTTTTCACAATGCCCAAAATGTGCACTGAGTATTCCCCCCGTTGTTGGTATAGCGATTTTTTTATTCATTCATTTCTCCTTGTATTTCAATTGTTTCATTATTTATAACCGAAAATTCTGCATCAATAACTCTCTTCTCTTTCGGTTTCTCTTCAATTTGCTTCGACTGAATTATCCTATTGAACAGCTTCTTTATTCTACTGTCATCACTTGTAATATCTTTTGCTACAGCCCCAGCAATGAACGTTATTACTGTACCAATAAGAGAATCTCTTTCACGATGACCTTGGTTTCGTTTATTTCTATATTTTAGACCACCGTAATGTCTACCCTCTGTCATACTTGTTCACCTTCCTAAAAAAAATAGCGGCAGAGGAGGAGAGATTCAACCCCTGCCGCATTCCACATTACTCGTCCTTTTTTAGTTCGGAGAGTCGTGTTTCCATTGTTTCTAGCTCATTTCTAAGTGTGTCTATTTCTGATTTAAGATACTTTTCTTCATCTTTTGTTGAATATTGAGGAATTTGGTTATTCGGATAATTTGCAAATCTCAGGTTTCCGTATCCACGTCCATAACCAAAACCTCTTCCAAAACTAAGACCGAAACTTCTTCTGAAACCTGCACCACCACTTTGAACGTAATTTACATTTCCAGGATTATCATGATCATTACAATATCCTAATCCTCTACCTGTCATTGGTCCCATTCCGCTTGGACCTCTACTGTCACCTCTTGGCATGTTTAACTCCTTATTTTATTTCTATTATTGCAACATCTACCATGTCCAAATCCTCCTGCCAGATCTATTAAATTATCTGAACCGCAAGAGGGGCATTTTGAGATCTCATCTTTAAAGTTTGTATTAAACATATGCCCACAAGAATTGCATTTTATAATGTTACCGCGGAAATGTATATTACCTCCATCAATTTGAAGCTGTTTACCTTCAATAATGAATTCAGATATCTTTTTACGGGCATTTTCTATTAGTCGTGAAAAGGTTGAACGAGAGATTTCCATCTCATCAGCAGCATCATTATGATTCATGCCAACGTTGTCTGCAAGGCGTATTGCTTCATATTCATCAATAGAAAGTTCTACCGTCTCCAAAACAGATCTTCTTATTCCTATAGGTTTAAATTCTGTATATAACGGTGGTCTGTGAACAATTCGTTGCATTTTCTTTCTCGGCATATATTCTCCTTTATTAAACTCGTAAGACAAGATAATGAGCATATGTGCAAAATGCAAGTTTTATTTTAAATAAAAAAGCTCCGAAGAAATATCGGAGCTCTTGTTCTTTTTGTATGAATCTAATTACATTATATATTCTCTGTTTATTCTATCCCTTTTCTCAAGAAATTTTATTTGCTCTTTGATTGTATCAAAGACCGAAAGATCAATTTCCTCAAATTCTTCTGATGTTGTATTTGTCATTTCCATAACATTATTAACGATATCAGTGATTTTGTCTTTTGTGATCTCAGTTGCTCTGGTTATAGAATACTTTTGAGGAATATCATCAATAATTTTAAAATTATAGCTTACAAGCTCCAGCATTCCATCTTTCAACTCTTTTGTAAGGATCCGATATTCAAAATTCTGTTCTTTTCCCGCTTCGGGTCTAAAGATGAATATCTTAAATACTTTTTCACCTTTATCAATTTTCAGCATGAATAGATCACTCTTTTGTTCTGGAATATCTTTCTGGGTCATAACGTCCTCTTTTTATTAATTATTGATACTCAAAAAAAAGGATGAGTATTACCCCATCCTCTATTAATAATTGTAGTATTGGTATTAAATATCTAGATCTTCTCTTACCTTCATAATTAATTCAAAATTATGTTTAATATTTGCATATTCGTCACTGTTCATCTCTTTTTCAAAATTTTCTATCTCTTGTTTTGCTTCATTTAAAGCTTTTTCTAATTCATCTTTTTCTTCAGCAGTGAGAACAGCATTTAATTGAAACTCTAGAGTCTCTTTACCTAAGATCATTTGCTCATACATGGCTTTTGATAGTTCAAGACCAGCCCCAGAAGCTTCTGCAAGTGTGATGACAGTAGAAAGTCTGATATATTCATCAAAGGATAGGTTCATTTCTTTATTAACGATATCTTTTAAATTTTCTCCAGTACCTATGGCTTCTATTAATGCAACTTGTGCAACTTGAAAATGAATATCAGGATATTTATCCTTGAGTTTTGTAACGTTTTCAAAAAAAGATTTAATCTCTTTCTCTTTCAATTTGATTTTTTTGACCTCTTCTTCATCCATATCTTTAAATGAATCAGAAGTGTCCTCTGCCATCTCTGCAACTTGTTTTACAGCATTCATTGCCTTTTTTGCATCGTCTAATTTTCCGCAACCAGTAAAAATCAGTGTTGCTAAGATCATTAAAATGATAATGTTTTTCATTATCGTGTCCTCCCTTTTTCTATTCTATTGGAAACATCAATTGTTCTTTGTAGGAATTTGCTTTAACTCTGTAGTAAATTCTATTTTCAAAAAGAAGTGCTTCTCCCTTTTTGCCTGTTTTTATTCCCGTATCAACTGGTATCACACTATCTTTGAAAAATGGATTTATGAAATCTTGTGTTGTATGTCCGATAACAACTTTGTTAACACCCATTTGATCTAGAAGTGCAATTAATTGATCTTGCTTAATCTGAGATGAAGTTTTTGTATCTTCAAAGTAGCCTCGATACCAAAGTGGGCCATCACTTCCAAATAGAAAATTTAATAGTTCATTATATTTTATTTTATCTTTTGAAGCATCAATATTGCTGCGGATACTGTTGTTAATAGCTTGGAAATTATAATCATAATACGAAAATCTTGGATGAATACCGGCATGAACAAAAAGAACATCATTTAATTTGATAATTGTGTGCTTTGTACGAAGCCAGCGTCCGAATTCTGAATTTGGAGCATATAGATCTTTGTGGCTTGATTTCATAAGCTCTGCAGTTTTTTTGTATTTGTCTGCAACATAACGATCATCACCTCGCAAAACCATGATTTCATGATTTCCTAATAGATAATGAACTTTACCTTTCCAATTTTCTGCTTGCATTTCTAATTTTTGAATAAACCATAAACATTCTGTTACTTTATCACCGCGATCAAAAACATCTCCTAAGATAATGAGATGCCCTTCACCCCAAGCCCAGTCTAGGTTTGCATCGATTATTCTATTGCCTTTAAGTATTTCGATCATACGATCGTATTGACCATGAATATCACTGATAACAAAAAACTTGGAAATATCGGAATATGTGCTTGGATTGATCTTTGGTGGATATGAGGAAATTTCATAATCTCCATCAAATCCTTCGAGATTAAATGTAAACTGTCCTTCACCTCTCACTGTAATATCCTGTGAAACAAAATTATCATCCAGAATGTACTTAATTGTTGCTGTTTCGTTCCCCCAAAAAACATACGGTCCCTCTGTAAGTTTTGCTGTTGAATCAGCTTTGTTAAATTGAATTTCTTGGGCAAAACAGGAAAGAAAAATAAATACGAAAAGAGTAAGAATTAATATTTTCTTTATTTGCATATCTACCTCCAGCAAAATTTAATTTTTCGAAAAATGAACTTAAGTCAAGAATTTTTGCTTAATAATAGTGTTTAATAAATCTCGATCTTCAATAATCTTCCATCGAGATTTCCATTTTTAAGTGGACGTTTGAAGGATGGTTTGAGTCCGATAGCCGGAATCAATTCTTTGTCACCTACATAAATATAGGCTGTACATCCTTTGCATTTTTGTTTTAAGAAATCACCTAGGTTTTTATATAATTCAGTGGTAGATTCTTTTGTACCCAGTCTTATCCCATAAGGTGGATTGCAAATAATTGTTGCATCATGAATTTCTGGGAGAGACATAAAATCAGTTTGCTTAAGATCAATATTCTCTGCAGAAGGAAGCATTCTAAAATTAAGTTTAGAATCTTCGATAGCAAAATAACTCATGTCACTTCCAAAAATAAACTCTTTAGGAAGCTCTCGAATATGCTTTGTGCTGTTCTCTTTGATTTTTTTCCATTCGCTTTCATCAAATTCGGGCAGGTTTTCAAAACCAAATCTTTTTCTTTTGAAACCGGAAGGTATTCGGCAGTAATTCATCAGAGCTTCACAGAGTAAAGTTCCACTACCGCACATTGGATCATAAAGTGGTATTTTCCCATTCCAACCAGAAAGTTTAACAATTGCAGCTGCCAGAGTTTCTTGCATAGGAGCTGAACCTTTGCTTTGCCTGTAACCACGTTTATGAAGAGGATCTCCGGAAGTATCTAAACTTATGGTAGCTCTATTTTTATGAATGAAAAGATTAAAAACAACATCTGGTGAATCAGTATTAATATCAGGTCTTGCATTGTACTTTTTTGTGAAGTAGTCTGCTATTGCATCTTTTAAAACAAGGGTTGCATATCT
>JABIME010000264.1 GCA_018654125.1 Candidatus Cloacimonadota bacterium | reverse complement strand
CCTTCAATTTCATCATCAAAACTTGGCCATCCACAATTGGAATCAAATTTATCTTCCGATTTGAATAATGGTGCATCACAACGCTTACACAAATACGTTCCTATCTTATCATTTTTATAGAATTCACCACTGAAAGGTTGTTCGGTGCCCTTATGTATTATAACTCGTTCTTCTTCAGAATTAAGTTCATTGAATTTCATTATTTCGTTTCCTCCCAATAAGCCTGAGATAGTAAGAATCAATGATAAGATAAATATTTTCATTTTTCTTACTCACTTAATTCTGTTAATTTATCTTTAACTATCTCAACATGTTTTACTTCACCGGATTTTCTTTTAACTCGAACTTTCACATTACTCCAAAGTGCAGCTACCTTTTGATCAGGAGAAATTAGGAAGGTTGAACGAATAACACCCTCGTATTCTCTACCATAGTTTTTCTTTAAACCCCAAGCTCCATATGTCTTCATAACTTCTTTCTCAGTATCACTCAATAAGGTAATTCCTAGTTTATGTTTTTTGATAAATTTTTGATGTGATTCAGTGCTATCGGGGCTTACTCCAAGAATTTCAGCATTAAGCTTTGAATAATCGATTTTATGTTCTGTGAAATCACAAGCTTCTTTTGTACAACCAGATGTATTATCTTTTGGGTAAAAGTACAATATCACCCATTTACCTTTAAAATCACTTATTGAGACATTATTACTATTATTATCTTTCAAGACGAAGTTAGGTGCAATATTTCCAATTTCCAACATAATTCCTCCAATTAGTTATAAAATCTAACTTAATTGTCTGAATATCAAAAATATTATTTTATCAGAAGCATTCTCTTTGTTAGAAAAGTATTTCCACAAGTGATCTTATAATAGTAGATGCCGCTTGAAACAGATTTATTCGTCCGATCTGTTCCATCCCAAACTACTGAATATTGTTTGCCAGAGAGATTGTCGGCAGAATATTGTTTTACTTTCTGACCCTTTAAATTGTAGATCATAATTTGCACATCTTCATTGATTTCAGTAGATTGATTATATGTAATTGTAGTAGATGGATTAAATGGATTTGGATAATTTGTAACAGAATATTGTGAATGTAGGTTAATTTCTTCATCATCTACACTCACAGAATTTGTAGCTTCATAACTATAGCCAATTTGAGTATAAGAGGTATATGTATCTGTAACTATCATTAATACTTTATCATATTCAATTCCAGAATTATGTAGCGTAATGCTGCCACTCATTACTTCATCTAACTCCATCTCTACAACTTCAACAGGCTCATTATAATAGAATTTTACAAACTGTACATGGAAATCAGAGTTTAAGGATTCACCGGAGAAATCAACTGAAAGATCTAGATCGGTATTTTCAAATAAAATGTAATTTACACCCCAGTGATTCATCGAATAATTATCGGATGAAACTGGATAGCTTGAATATTCTGCAGTATTAGCAAGAGAAAATTGACCAGTTCCAATTGGATTATCTGAATAGCTGTATAATCCATCCATAAATACTGGGTCGTTTATATGATTTGCAATTACCCAGTTATTAAAAACATCTATAGAAGAAATATCAGTTCCCCAACCGGTTTCTAATAGAGCAGCATCTAACCCAGCTGTGCTATTGCCTGCTTCTTGAACCAGATTAAAGATAATATTCTCCTCATCAATTACGTAATGTTCATAAAGATAATGCATAAACAAATAGCTTTGAGGATAGTCGGCTCCTGCAGCCCAATGCACCAAGTTATTATCCGGATTTTGTGTAAATAACATCATCCAATATGGGCTTATCCAACCATTAACCCATTGTGCAAAACCAGCTAATCCCTCGTTCACCCAGGTTGTTTCATTAGAATCATGATTACAATGTATAAGATGTTGAAATTCATGAGCTAAAGTTGCATAACAATAACTACTGTGAATTCCTGCATCATGTGGATTATCATCAATATATATGAGTTCCATATTATTACTATATGCCCCGCCTAATAGATCGGAAGGAGAAAAGTAACCATTAATGTTTGTGTCATCAATATTATAGATCAAAATATTTGTTTTACCATTTCCATCAATATCAGAGGTTAATCCAAACATTTCAGTATCCAATTCATAAACACCTTTTGTAGGGTCAGTAGCAGTTGAATCTTCAAAAGCATTTCTTAAGTGTTCAACATCGGTTTGATCTATCGTGATATTCCAAATATCGTCATGTACATAAATGTTGCATAATGTCGAATTTATTTGTCTGGTTGCAGTTATTTGAGTATGAGAATTATTTAGAAAGTTATAAATCCATAAATTAATAGTCTCATCAGTATCTCTATTTTGAGGAGTTGTCACAACTTGTTCATTAATGGAACTTAATGCATTCAATTGCTGAATTCTTGTCATAACCCTTTCAGCATCTTCAATATCACCTAATAACTCCTCTGGTTGCTGAATTGCTGCCAGTAATATACTTATGAAAACTAATCCAATAACTAATAACTTCTTGATCATTTTTCCTCCAGATCTAGCAATTTTATTAATCTTTCATTCCTTCAATCGTCTCAATATAAAGTTCTTTTCCTGCAATTAATTCAGTATTAAAGGAGTCACATTCCGGGCACATAAAAATTGGTTCATCAATTGTGAATTCATGCTTGCAATCTTCACATTTAACCTTAACATTTTTTTCAGTCATAAAAAGTGAAGCATTTTCAAATCCTTCATATTCTTCTTTCATATATTGGAAGTTAGTAATCATTACTTCCTCAATAATCTGATGGAATTTCCCAACAACTATTTTAACTTCATTTATTTCTTTG
>JABIME010000263.1 GCA_018654125.1 Candidatus Cloacimonadota bacterium | reverse complement strand
TTTTTATTGAAGATTTACTTACTAGCAATTTGAAGTAATTAGCATTAAAGAATTTGTAAGAAAAGAGATGTTCACTTTATAAATGCGATCACTAATAAATGCTAAGCAGATATCACTGTCTGCAAAATTATATTTGATTTACTGATACAAATAGTTTATATATTTAAAAATCATACTTCAATTTTATGAACATCATATCATTTTTATCATATTGTCCAAAGTTTCCTTCTTCACCAATAAAGATATTTGCTCCCAATTGAAATTCAAATCCATCAGCAATATCATAGACAATTCTTGGTCGCAAAAGTGCATCTTCATTATTAATACCGTAATAGGTGAAAAATTCTACACGTAATGCTTCTCGCAGAAAATCTTCTGAAATTAGGAAAGTCATCGTGTTAGAAAACTCATCATTACGTATATCTTCTTCATAACCTATAATATATTCCTGAATAAACTGGAAACTCACATTTACACCAAACCAGTTATGGTCATAACCAACGAGATAATGTGCATAATCTTCTTCTTTTACTCCATTTACAGCCATATCTTCCACTGCAAATCTCTTCTCGAAATAATATGCTCCTTCCCCACGCACAACAGCTCCACCCACGGCTTTACTGAAACTTGCACCAACTAATGGTAATCTATGATATTCCGGTTTAATAAGAAGTGTTGTATCTGGTTGCGAATAAATATGCATTGCGGGATTATCATCCCACATATAAGCAGCCATTAGTTCAAAATCGATCGCACTTCCAAGGTAGGAATATTTTAAAGCAATCTCACTTTCGGAAAGCTTATTTCCAACATCATAACTATGATAATCATAAACAATTGGCATTGGAAAATCCTGCATTTGATACCAGATTGAACCTTTTTTAGGAACAATAGTAGGTTGGAAAGTGGGAGTCCAAACAGCTTCAAGTGTAGAATTACCCAAATAATAATCAAATTTGACTGCATTTATTCCAATGCGTATCTCTTCAAAATCGGGTAGGATAAACTCAGAAAGATCTCGTGGTGAAATTACATCTGTAATAAAAACGCCATCTGCTTTCCCCCAGATTATCTGCTGTTTCCCAATACGAAGATCGAAATTATCAAAATAGATATCCATATATGCCTGTCTGAGCGATACTTCTAAATTATTATTGAGTGCATTGTAATTGAAAACCGGATTTATAAAAAGTTCTACATCACCTTTACCATAATCTAATTTCCAATCGAACGTGTTTTGCAAAACCGAATACTCTCCATCCTGATCTGTAAGTGCTCCCATATAAGTTCGCACAAATCCGTGATGGACTATCTGCGCGTTCAATATAAATGCAAAAGCTAGTACCATTATTGTTAAAACTGATCGTTTCATTTTTTCCCCTTTCTCTCTTAATCTTAACCTTGATTTTGCTACATTCCTCTTTTCATCATACGTTCAGTAAATTTATTATCAGAAATACCTGTATCCATTTTCACATTCTTTAGTTCCATTTTTGTTGTATGATCTTTTTGAACATTATGCATTTCAGAGTGTGTGATAACCATATAATCTTTGATCTTATCTACACCCTTAACAGAAAGTGTTTTTAGTAGATCTTCGTCCTCATCATAAAATTCTTTTTTCTTACCAATCCATTTATCTTTGATGATCCATGTTATAGTTTTAGAGTACATATATTCTTCTTCTTTAGGAACGCTCTCAACTACATAACAATCTTCTCCTTCGACAGTTTCCTCACGTAATAACTTGTGCGTATCAGATGAAGGATGACGATCTCCAAGATCATCATAAGTGAAATCGGAACCCATGAAGTAATCACTTTTGCTATCGCTGGAAATTCTTTTTACTTTTTTAAGTGCTGGAAGATATATCCACTGATCATCACCTTTTCCGGCTTTATCATAACTCCAATTCATAAACGAAGTATTACGTACATCGGCAGGTGAGACAAAAAACATGATCCTCTTTTCCATTTCACCAAAATCCTTTAGGAATTGCTTAATCTCACGAATCCTTTCATCTCCTCGTGAGTTGATAAGTGACATTGTAAGATCACCTTCCTGATCTAGTCCGGTTGGACGGTTATAAACATTTTCGATAATTTTAAGTCCTGTAATTCCCTGTGCCGATAAAGTTGTAGTTATAGTTAGAACTGCTATTAAAATAATTGTAAATCTTTTCATTTTTCCTCCTGGATTTTTCTTCCAAAAAACAAATTTGTTTTGTAAAGTAACAAATACATAATGGTAACTGTTCCTAGGAAACTAGTAAACATATTTAGAGAAACTAAAGCTCCTAAACTTCTGTTAGGTGGGAACACAGAGAATATCAAAACCAAAAATCCGGCAATTACAACCGTTGCATTGAAGATGATTGCACGTCCAGAATGATGCATTGTCCCTTGCATTGTTTTCTGTTTGTTTCCAGTCTCTTCTGCATATATTTTGTATCTCTCAATAAAATGAACTGCGTAATCTATACCGATTCCAATAGCAATACTAGAAATAAGCGCTGTTGTGGTGCTAAGTGGGATATTAAGCAGTCCCATAACACCAAAGCCAATAAGAGCTGTGATAACTATAGGAACTGAGCCGATAAGACCTGCCCAAATACTTTTGAACATTAATGTAAGCAGAATAATTATAATGAATAATGACATAACCAAACTCTTTATTTGTCCTTCTAAGATCAGATCAGTAAAGATTAAAGCTTTGTAACCGGAACCTGCATAATTTATATTTATTCCAAGTTTTTCAAAATCTTGTTTATACTCTTCTACAACTGCGATAGCGCTGTTTATAGCTTTGGAATCATCACTTTTTAGTTGGATGGTTATGCTAGCTGTTTTGAAATCGTAACCCACAACTTTCCATAAATTCTCAGGATCACCACTCATTTCATAAAGTAAGAGGTATTGAGCATTTAATTCCTGCGAATCAGGGATCGTATCAAATTCTTCTTTATCGGCATGCATTACTTTATTCATACGTTTCAAGTAATCCGCAAGTGAAAATGAATTTCCCACAACTGCTAATCTACTTTCTACATCATTTTGCAATTTATTTATCAATTTCAAGACGTTCGGAGATTTCATCACACCTTTTTCATCTCCTTCAAATATAACATTAAGGCTACTGGTTCCACCAAAATTTTCGTTTATGAATTTATCAGTAAGAACGATGTCGCTATCTTTTTCAAATTTATCAAGAAAACTGGAGTTGATCCAAACTTTAGTGATTCCAAATAAAGAAACTGCTACGATTGCAATTGTAAGAAAAAGTGTAATAGTTTTATATTTAATCATGCCTTCAGCAAATTTATATGAGAAAGGGACCTTGCTTGTTTTGCCATCATCAATCTTGTTTTGTTTCCTTTTTGGAAAGCCAAATATTAGAACAGCTGCAGGAATAAGAATAAGTGAAAATAGCATTGCTGCCATCACTCCAAAAGCTGTGAAAAGTCCAAAATATTTTATTGGGAAAACCTCTGATGTGAGAAGCGAGATAAACCCGATAGAAGTTGTTACTGAAGTCATCACAACTGGTTTCCACATTCCCTTCAACATGTCATTTACAGCTTCTTTTCTAGTTGCATTCGGGGTTTCGCGCAAGAATAGATCAAGATGACTGTAAAGATGAATTCCATCTGCTACTCCAATTGCAATCAGCATAACCGGGAGCATGGTTGATACTGCATAGATAGGAATTTTTACTGCAGCCATGAGTCCAAAAGCCCACACAACACTAAAAATTACTACCAGCATTGTAAAGATTGTATTCTTCACACTTTTCATAACAAGTAAAAGAACAACAACTATCACCAACAAAACTATTGGAACCATTTTCTTCATATCTTTAGGACCTAAATATGCCATTGATCCTTCTACAATTGGAATGCCAGCAACATAAAGTTTTTCTGGTCCCTCATAAGAGTGAACAAGTTCTAATATTTGATGATAGAATTCCTGATTAAATACATCGTCACTAATTTCTGCGATGATCACAGTTACAGTTTCGTTCTTAGAAACCAATCTTCCAAAGATCATTTCATTTGCTCTTACTTTTTCTGCAATTTCATTTAAGCCTTCTTCTGTTGAGGGAACTTTTTTATAAAATGCCTTCACATCCATTCCATCTTCAGTTCCAATAATATTATCAGCAGTGTAAAGAGATGTCACATCGCTCTTTTCGATTTGTTTCATTTTGCCTAACTGCTTGGTCAGATCTTTTACTTTTTGCAATGTCTCTGTTTGATAAATACCATCTGGATTCTCTATGGCAATAATTATACCATCTTGTATGTTGAATATCTCTTCCGCCTCATCACTATAGACAAATGCAGGATGATCTTGCGGCATATATGTATCAAGATCGGTTTCCATTCTGCTGTTTTTCTTCATTACTATAAAAAATGCAACTGAGATTATCAACAAAACTAACATAATAATTTTGGGAAACCTCAATATTCTATTTAATAACTTTTCCATATCTCCTCCTTATACTGGCTTATCAAATTTATTTTAGTTAGCATTCACTAACTTGTAATTCAAAAAAAAACTAAGCTGCAGAAATTAACCTTTTAATATCTTCACAAAACTGTTTACCTTCAGTTTCTAAATTAAATATCATGCCAGACATACTCCATTGAATCACAATTAATCTCAATGAGCCAATGATCATTCTTACAATACTCAAGGAACCTATATCATTTCGAATTTCATTATTACTCTGTCCAAGCTGTACAACTGATTCTAAAATTTTGTGGGATTGATTCATCAAATTATTCATTTTTGATATTAATTCATCTTCATTCTGAAAATTTGCTTCTGAGAAAATTACTTTAGCGAAATTTGGGTTATTGCTAATTATCTTTAAATGCTCTAATATGAAACTCTCAATCTTGCTTAGAGTATCTGTTGAATTATTAAGTTGTCCAATAGCTGGTTTCATTTTACTCTGGAAATATACTATTACTGCTTTTAATATCTCTAATTTATTGTCAAAGTGTCTATACAGTGCAGGTTCAGAGATCCCGATTTCTTTTGCTAAATTCTTTGTTGTAAGATTTTGAATCCCTTTCTCAGCAATTATTTTTATTGCTGTTTCAATAATTTGCTCTTGCCTCTCACTAAACACTCTAATTACCTCCTGTGTACACTAAGTTAGTGAACACTAACAAATATAATTTTAAAGTTGGTGATGTCAAATTTTATTTATTAGGAATATTAAATTTTTACTGATAAAGAATTTCAGGCAGTTACAGATTCATAATTGAAGCATGTTAAGAAATAATATTCTTGATCACTTCCTCAAAATCTCCATCAGATCCATCAACTTTGATGCTCTTGCTAAATAGATAGGATGGAACAGATGTAATACCCTCTCTCTTTAATTCTTTTTCGATCTTTCTTATTTCTTTAATGCTATTTTCATCATTTAAAACTGATTTAGCATTGTCTACATTCAAGCCGATATTCTTAATGATTTTCAGAAGTACATCATGATTGCTAACATCAAGATTATCTGTAAAGTGTGCTTTAAATAATGCCAATTTTAAATCAGTTTGTTTTTCTCCGAATTTACCAGCCCAATGCAAAAGACGATGCGCTGCATTTGTATTATATAATCGGGATTTCTCAGAATAATTGAATATGAATCTGTTTTCTTTACCAATATCTGCCAGCAGTTTCCGGCTTGAGATTATCTCATCCAAAGTCATTCCCTTCTTTTGGCTCATCCAGTCATACAAGTTTTCACCTTCATCCTGCATTCTCGGGTTCAATTCAAAGGGTTGCCAGTGTATCTTAAATTCTACAGCATCCTTGAATTTTTTCATAGCCTTCTGCAATCTTTTAAAACCGATAATGCACCAAGGGCACATCACATCAGAAGTTATAT
>JABIME010000262.1 GCA_018654125.1 Candidatus Cloacimonadota bacterium | reverse complement strand
TTCGCTGCAAGGCAAGCCCGGGCGCAGTCATCAATCTAACCAAAGGATGCTTCATGTTCTTACCAGAAAGCTTAAGCACCTCATAAGAAATTCCAGAAATAAATGGCATGAATAATAAATGATATGCAAGGCGTAAAATTACATGTGGATGTCCAAAGAAATATGAAAATATTGTATCAACAATCGAGAATATTAAAATAGAAATGAGTAGAACAAAAAATATGAAACTGGTTCCACAACGAGGATGGAAAGTTGTAAATTTCTGAACACTCTTTGCATCTAGTTTGCTCTTAGCTTCGTAAGCAAATACCGATTTATGTTCAGCACCATGATATTCAAAGATGCGATTCACATCTTTCATCTTACCAATTATCCAAACATAAAGTACAAAAAATATAATACGAATAGATCCTGCAAAAAGGTTAAAAAAAATGTTTCCTTTTCCTAATTTCATCCATTCGGCAATTTGATATGGTAAAAATGCAAATAAAAGAAAAGCTAAACCAAAAGCAAAAACATAGCTTATTACTTCTTCCAATTTTTCACGCGATTTCGACTTCTCTTTTTTGTTTTTTGGCTTTTCTTCTTCCCAATCTAATTCTGCTCGAGATGCAGAAAAATTTAAAGTTCCAATACCGATTATCATCATTTCTATTAATGATGCAAATCCTCGAACTATAGGCAATCCTAAAAATTTATTTTGTTTGGTTTTACTAACAAAGGGTGTTTTTTTTATTTCGATGCTTTTATCTTTTCGGCGTACAGCTGTTGCGAGATTTTCTGGACCTCGCATCATTACACCTTCTATAACCGCTTGTCCACCAACTTCAATTTGTTTTCTATCCATTAATGTATCCCTTAAAAAAAACGCACCACAACTATTTTAAATAATAGAGTTGTGGTGCGACAATAATAAAATTTTTATTTCTCTTCTTTAACGTTGTATTTTTGATTGAATTTTTCTATACGGCCTTCTTTGGCTCTTGATCTTTGTTTTCCTGTATAGAAAGGGTGACAATTTGAACAGATATCAACTTTACTAATTGTTGGATCTGTTGACTTTGTCTCGAAAGTATTTCCGCATGAACATGTTACGGTTACCTTCTCATACTTTGGGTGAATTCCTTTTTTCATCATCTATCTCCTGCTTCTTATTAACTTAATAATCACTTTATTAATTACTGCTGTGCAATATTTTTTTCTAAGATTCTAATGTCAATAGTTTTATCTTTTCGTTTTATTGGGAAAGCATGTCAGATTTTATCTGATCAGCTGTACTTTTGTTGTATAATAATTCAATAAGCTTTACAGAAAATTCCAGAACGGTTCCTCTTGCTCTGCTTGTTATGCAGTTTCCATCTACAACTACACGCTTTTCAATCTCGTCTTTTATTATAAGATCATTGGCTAAAGCAGGATTAACAGTTGCTTTTTTACCTTCTAATAAACCATGAAACTGTAACACAACAACAGGTGAGGCACAGATAGCAGCATAATATTTTCCTTTTATTGCTTGTTCCTTAAGGAGAGATGTAAGAACTTTTGAATCGCGAAGATGCTCTGCACCGGGAAGTCCACCAGGTAATACGATCAAATCATATTGTTCATTAGCACAATTTTTGATTAGTGTATCAGCAACTATTTTTGTGCTACAAGATGCAGTTATTTGTAATTCTTCTACAGAAGCAATTGTAACAATAGCACCTGCACGACGCAAAGTATCGATAATTCCAATAGCTTCTAATTCTTCGATCCCGTTAGAAATGGGAACCAGTACTTTCTTGGACATGTTAACTCCTTTTTGCTTTTTTCTTTCTACCAATACCAAAAATGATGCTAATTCCCCAGAGGATCAGGATAAGTGGGAAAATATCTACGGGACGTCCTAATAAACTGGATAAACCTGCTAATAATGCTACAATACCTAAGAAAATAGTGAAGCCATTAACTCTAAATCCTTTAGAATATTTCATTAGGTTTATTCCAAGAAGGATGATTCCAATTCCGAACATAAATGTACCTTCCGGAACTACTGAATCTGGGAAAAGCCAAATTGCACCAAGCATTACAAGGAATAATCCCCAACCAATTTTTTCTAATTTTTCCAGTTCTTTTTTCTCTTTTAATTTAATTTCAAATATTTCATTGTTTTCTTCCATTACTAATTTCCTCCAATTTCTTATAATCTACTATAAAATTCTTATCCGGCATAAAATTTTCTTTATGCCAGAAAAAGATATATTTATCACTTTCTTCTCGCAAACTGTCTGGCATGTATGAAATTGAGTCAAGCGAAAATTCTTTAGGAAACTTTAATGTATAATTTACTTGTTCAAAAGGGATTCTCCAATTTTGAGTTGTTGTTAGAATGTATTCTGCTTTTGTTTCTTTTAGTTCCTGCCTGTAACCAATATAATAAATTGCAGTTGTATCGGCAGCAAGATGAATGGTAAAAAATGAACCTTGTAGATTGCTTTGCAAATTAACTTCTGCAAGAGAATCTTGAAGATCGATTACAAAAATTGAATCCGCTTTACTATAAATTGTGTTTTGTGGAAATGGATAAAATAGACGTCGCTTTATCTTCTCACTGGTCGTGTTTCTAAAATAATACAATCCACTTACATGAAAGTAATTTTCTTCGATTTTAAAGTTGAGATCTTCCTGATAAAACTGCAAATCTTGAGCAGAAATTAATTTTACAGAAAACAACAGAATAAGTATAATTATATGTTTCAATTATTTTAACAGTAGCATTTTGTTTGCTGCCAGTTCTTTTCCGTTGGAAACAAGTTTGTAGAGATATACTCCTGATGGAATTTGTTTGCCGGTTTCATTTGTACCGTTCCATGTTATTGAAGATTGATTATTGAATATTGAAAATTGGTTGATTTTTTGACCACGTGAATTATAGATTTCGATTTGTGATTCTTCGTGTAAATTTGTTGCTTCAAAACTTATTTCTGTTGTAGGATTGAAAGGATTGGGGAAATTTGAAATAGTTATTAAATTTTTCAACTCATATTGATTATTAGTAGTATTTGAGATATCAAGAATATATTCATAATAAGTTGTTGAATCTGGTTCAACATAATACTCACCTTGCGGTTCTAAACTAAATTCATTATATGAAATATACAATTGTTGGTAAACCATAGTAATCATGTCTACCATTTCAAAATATCCGGTTTCATCAGTATAAACATCTGGAGAGAATGATGGTATAATACTAATCTCTGCACCACAAATTGGGTTATTATCCGAATCGAAAACTCTACCAGAGAGAGTTCCTCGTGCATTACTATAAAATGGTTCATAACCTAGTGTCGGTTCATTATCTTTAACACGAATATATCCCCAATCATAAAAATACATTTTAATGAGAGATTGTCCCTCATACAATATAAATGGTTGATAAGAACCCCAGATTGCATGATCGATCACTATCCACTCATTATCAATGAACTGCTCTAGACGTACATCGTCAGAAGTATTATCAATATATAAAAATGTAAGCAGGCTATCCTGATTAATTACTATTACTGAAATGTTAGTTAAGTCTATACCACTTCTAAAATTGGAAATTCCATAATTAGTTACTAACCTATGATTATCTAAATTGTCAAATCCCCATTCACCAAATAATTCTGTATATGCCAGTTCTATTTGCCATTCATCTCCCTCGAAATATATTTCACTGAAATATTCAGCTTCTATTGGATTTGCGAATAATATTCCAACAATAATGATAAATAAAAAGGTAATAATTTTCTTCATAATAACCTCATAGATTATTTATAAATGCATTCAATTTTTATTGTACAAAATTTCACTCAGATGATTATAGATAAACTAAATATAAAAGATTATAAGTCAATTAAAAAAGTACATTTAACAATTTTCATTTACAAAATTTATTACGTACTTCCAGTTGTCGTATTAATAAATAATCAGGAGGAATAATGAAATTTCAAAATGAACTGATCAAAATCTGTGAGAAATATCCCCAATTGAAACTTAATTTTCATTACAAGATCTGGGAAACCGATTTCTTAAGATTTTATCAAAGTCAGATCAATTACAATATCTCTAAAACATCGATCTCTCTTTCTACAACTATCTACAAGGAGAAGAAATCTTACAGCTTTTCATTAAAGGATCCAACCAAAGAGATCCTTCAGAATAAGATAGATGATGTTCTTAAGTTGATTGATCAATTACCCGAAGATCCCGATTTTGTAGATTTGGAAGATGATCTAAGTAAATCTACAGAAAAAGAGAAAACTAACAACATCGAAAAAGTATCTCTGGAAAAGAAAATTGATATTCTTGAAAAATTTTCACAAGCTGTAGAACCATATAATTTTAAGATCTATGGAACATTCATCTGTAACTATCGAACACTCCACATTGTAAATAGCAACGGACTTAATAAGCGTGAGATAAGTTCTCCAATTTATTTGGAATGTAAAGCGGTAAATCAGCAGAATGAAGTTACAGTTTTAGAAGCTTACGGTGGAGAGAAATTTGATAATTTCAAAGAGGAAGAATTCACTTCCAACTTGGTAGAAAAAGTTATAGCTGCTACAGGAAAAGTTGTTGATGTTGAAGCTGGTAAATATGAAATTGTTCTTGCCCCACGTTGCATTGGTGAGTATTTTATGTATTTGGAAAGCAGCATAGGTGCTTCGAGCTTAGACTCTAAACAGAGTTTTTTTGAAGGTAAAATTGATGAGAAAATTTTCCCTGAAAATGTAACGATCACAGATGATCCTCATCATCCTGATCTTATAAATTTTGATTATAATGGAGATGGTCATATTTACAATAAACTTCCAATAATCCAAAATGGAGTATTCAAAAATTTCTTTGTAGATAATTATTACGGGCGTAAACTCAAAATGGAAAAAAACGGAGCAGAAGGTGCTGCACTGGTTATGAACACAGGAGATAAAAGCTTGGATGAATTGATCGGTTCGGTTAAGAATGGACTATATATTTCTAGTTTACACTATATGAATTTCATCAATCGAAAAGAGACATCCATAACCGGATTAACAAGAGATGGAACATTTCTGATAGAAGATGGAAAGATTACAAAAGTTGTGAATAACTTGCGTTTTACTGAGAAAATTTCTGATATCATAAAAGGAATAGTAGAGATCGAAAATAAATCCTACACGATTCCTTATTCCAGTAATTATGGTGAATTTGGAATATACAGCACAAGAATGCCTCATGTGAAAGTGAATGGATTTAAAATCAGTTCATCCACGAAAACGGTCTAGGAGTATAACATGAAAAAATTAGTCTATGATATAATCAATAAATTGAACGCTCAGAATATAACTTATGCTGATGTGCGTTTTACAGATACCGATAATCAGCAGATATATTTTGAAAAAGGAAAACTAAAATATTTTGGTTCCGATATGGATTCATTAGCTTTGGGAATTCGCGTTCTTGCAGATGGTTGCTGGGGTTTCGCAGGAACAACGATTCTCACACAAACATCAATAGATAAAACAATAAAAAAAGCAATTTCCAATGCCAGATTGGGAAGTAAATTCCGCAAGGAACCTGCATCATTTAGGAAATTAAAACCAGTTCAAGACAGCTATCTGTTCC
>JABIME010000261.1 GCA_018654125.1 Candidatus Cloacimonadota bacterium | reverse complement strand
GAATTTCAGATTTAAAGAATGGATAGTATAGCTTCAGCTTAAAGATATAGGAATGGAATATGGCAGAAAATATTTTTAATGATAAAGCGTTACAAACATATCTCAACCAGATAGCAGAGATAGAACCTTTATCCAGAGAAAAAGAGCATGAATTGGCCATAAAGGCACAAAAGGGTAATCAGGCTGCTATAGAGAAACTTGTAACTTCCAACCTTAAATTTGTGGTTAAGATTGCTGCAAAATATCAAAATAGAGGACTAACCCTTTCTGAGTTGATCAGTGAAGGGAATATGGGACTAATTAAAGCAATAGATAAATTCGATCCAAAACTGCATAATAAACTTATTTCATATGCTGTTTGGTGGATCAGACAGAAGATCCTTTTTGCACTTGCAGAGAAAACTTCAGTTATAAGAATGCCTCTTGGAAAAGCGACTCAAGCCAATAAAATCAAATATGCAAAAGATAAGGTATTCAGTGAAACTGGGCATAAGGCAACGATTGAAGAAATTTCGGAAATAACGGAGCTGGATGAGAGTATCATAAAAAAAATTAGCGGTCAAACCAAGAATGCGCTCTCAATTGATAATGCCGATTTTTCCAGAAATAATAGTAATGTAGCTCTTAGTGATCTGCTTACAGATAGAAATGGGGTCGATCCAAAAACATTATACTATCGTGAGAAAGTTGAAGAAAGTATCGATAGATCTATAAATACTCTTGGCTCTCGTGAAGCATATATAGTAAAGCAATATTTTGGGTTAGAAGGTGGCAGGTCTAAAAACTTTGCTCAGATCGGAGAAGAACTGGGTTTATCTAGAGAGCGTGTGAGACAGATTCAGAAGGCAACATTAATAAAGATTTTGGAAGATTCTTACAGTGAAATTGATAATGATTTTGATAATTTGTTAAATAGTTAAGTTATATCTCTTCATCTTCTAGAATAACATCTTCTAATATCCTCTCTTTTGTGATCTTCACATCACCGACTATTTTAACATTATTTCTAAAAGTAACATTTTCGGAGATACTTAAACTTTTGCACTTTTTCAGAGAGGGGATTCCACCTTTAAATCTTGTTTCAAAATCATTGATATTTTTATAATATTTCTCACTCAATTCAATATGCGGAACAGTTGTGTATTCATTTACTAATTTCAATTTAAAATCAGGTGTAAGCTCATATGCATCACTCAGAATTGCCAGCATATCATTCGTCTTTTTCACCGGTGCAAATCTATCCCTATTAACAACTATTGCTCGAGAATTCTTGAATACACTAATTGCTGCACCCATTGCTGATTCAACCTGATAAACCTGTTCTCCATCAACATCTTTAATATTCAATATCATCGTGAGTGGAAGCAAGTATCTATTCTCGTAAAGCCTTTGCTTCAGCGCTTTCAAATTTACCCACAAATTATTTGTATTAAAGTATGAATATCTATTAATATCCTGAAAAAGCTCGACTTCATCGTCGGGGCATTGTGCTGTTTCTCTGAGCATTAATTGTCCCTTCTTGCTCTGAGCTAAATGTCCACCCTTTTTATCCATTTCGGTTCGCTTGCAAACTTCCATCATAAAGGGCAATTTTTCCTCAGCAAAATGTGCTAAGATCTTTTCATCTATTACTGCACCAAGATTATCGGAATTAGAAATAAATGCATATTCAAATCCATTTGAGATCAGTTTATCCAGAACGCCAGAAATTGCAAGGGCGGTATAAATTTCACCATGCCCCGGAGGATTCCAATTAAGGTTGTCGTTTGCGTTTTTTAGTGGAGAAAGATCACTCAATTTTATCTTGGGGAATTTATTTTGGAAAAAGTCTAGTGGGATGTGGGGAAGAGCTAAATCTTTATATTTTTCTAAATAGGAAAGTGAATCTTTCTGGGTATTAAAACTGTGCATAAATATTAGCGGAATGTCTTTGTCAGACTGCTTCCTTAAATGAATGATTTGTTGAGCAATAACATCTAAAAAGTTATTTTCACCCTTAATCTTAAGGAGAGTTTTAGCTTTTTTAAGTCCCATACTGGTCCCAAGCCCACCGTTAAGTTTTATGATGGCTAGTTTCTCTAAATCAGATTTTTCAGGAGATTTGAGATCATTATAATCTATTAAGTTTTTTTGGGTAGGTGGTTCGATCTCTGATTTTGAGAGTTTACCGGTAGAACCTTCAAGAATTTTATAGTATGAATTGGAAAACGATTGAATGACCAGATCTTCCAGACCTTCATTTTCCATGATCTGTACAAATTCATTTAAATAGCTTTTCATCTTAGTTTCCAAATTGATCTAGAAATTTATTTTTTCAGCTATCGAAATATTGTTTTTTTTATTTCCTTCTCTATTACGATTCACAATAAGTTCTCCCAGAAGACCTATTGAGAAAAATTGCAAACCGATGATCATTAACAAAGTTGCCAAATATAAAAGTGGTCTGTTATACAGTGGTTGCCCAAATCCCAGCTTCATAATAGATAGATAAAATGCAATAATAAATCCAGTGATTCCAAATCCAAAACCAACTCTGCCAAATAAATAGAGTGGACTATGTATATACCCAGTTACTAATTTTACTGTGAGCAGATCAAGAAATCCACGTAAATATCGTTCCGAGCCATACTTGGTTTTCCCATATTCTCTCTTGCGGTGATGAACAGGAATTTCTGCAATTCTAAATCCTAATGAACTTGCTAGTGCAGGAATATAGCGATGCATTTCACCATAAATATCTAACTCGTCTATTACCTCTTTTTTATAAGCCTTAAACCCGCAATTATAGTCACGTAATTTTAATTTAAATGTATTGGAGGTAACTTTATTAAATAACTTGGAAGGCCATGTTTTTGAGATCGGATCACGCCGCTTCACTTTCCAACCGGTAACCATATCGTAACCTTCTTCCAATTTGCTAATGAACCCAGGTATCTCTTTCGGATCATCCTGAAGATCTGCATCCATTGTGAAAATAATGTCTCCTTCGGTTGCGCAAAATCCAACATTTAAACCTGCAGATTTCCCAAAATTTTTCCTAAGTTTTATTACCTTCACGTTATTATTATCAGAAGCTAATATTTGTAATATTGTATAGCTGTCATCTGTACTGCCATCATCAATAAAAATAATTTCATATTCATATTTTGTTACATTCTCAATGATCTCAGAATACAATTGTTTCAGGCTATCCTGTTCGTTAAAAACTGGTATCACAAAAGATAATTTCATTATTTACACCTCTTTTTTTAGAAAAACATATTTACAATGCTCATTGCCAATCCTGATGCTATCGGGATCTTTATATTATCGTCAACTGGTAATCTGGAAAATTCTGCAATAGTTGCAATAACTGCTCCTGCAAATGCAACCACCGGATTTAAAAAAAGAATCCCAAAAATGAAGCATCCCGTAAAACAAGCCAGGCTTCCTTCTAAACTTTTAGCTGTATTTAATATTTTTCTTTTACCGTATGGAATTCCAATAAGTGCAGCCAGCGTATCTCCAATTGCCAAAAAAGCAAGCGATGCAACTGCGATCTCGGCAGGGAAAAATGCAATACACAATAAAGCCGAGATCATCATGTAAGTAGCTCCAGTAAAGTTATCTATTTCGTGTTTACGAAGAAGAATTCCAACCAGATTCAAGAAAACTCGCTTAGATGTTTTATGTTCAAGACGAACCACATCAATAATAAGTGCAATAACCGTAAGCGGTACTAAAACAAGAAACATCAATTTTCTGTTATAGTGGAAAATAAAATAGTAAGAGAGGGGCAGTAATATCAAACTAATGTGAATTAATTTTCGATATAGCTCCTTCTTCTGTTTTGGGGTCATTTCAGTTTTATTTTACTCACAACAAAAGATTTTGCAACATCCAACATCAATTTAGGGTCGCCTTTAACCGCTTCAGCAAAAAGTGCTTTTAGGCTGAATTTATCTGATGGTATCTTTTTACAGAAGCTTACTAAATTATTAAATCTTTCATCTGTCATAAAGAGGAATTTTTCTTTCATATTGTGCATTACTTTTTGGGTATTACCCAGTGTTTTGTCCCATTCCTTGTGATACTTCTTTAGGAACTTAGCATCGAATTGTCCTTTCTTTACAGCTTCTGCTGCAACCTTTCCGGCAATACTCCCAGCTATCATCCCTTGAACAATTCCACCACCAGTAATCGGGTTCACCTGCCTTGCAGCATCTCCAACTATCATAAAGTTATCTTTAACAATCTCTTTTAGCGTTGCAGCAGTTGGAACTCCACCATAAACTGTATATGTAATTGTTGCATTTCGAAACTTCTCTGCAACGAATTCATCTAAGTATTCTTTTGGTCCTTTTTCATGCGATAGATGTCCGGCAATTCCAATTCCCACATTTGCCGTACTATCAGATTTTG
>JABIME010000260.1 GCA_018654125.1 Candidatus Cloacimonadota bacterium | reverse complement strand
TTTCTTTTCTTTCCTGGATCACTCTACCACGTGTTCCTTCTGCTTGATAACCCATGAGCAGAATTGTATTTTTATTATCTGGTAATCGTTGCGCCATATGATGCAGAATTCTACCACCAGTTACCATGCCGCTGGCAGAAATTATGATGCAGCCAGATCGATGTTTATTTATACTCATAGAATCTTCTCTGGTTCGGCAAATATGTAAGTTTTTTGGTTGGAAAATATCCTTTCCCTGCATCTTCTGCATTCGCGCATAAAGATCAAAATCTTTTATATGATCCTTAAAAATTTCAAGAGCATCAATTGCCATCGGAGAATCAACGTAGATCGGATATGATGGAATTTTGCCTTCTTCTTCCAACAATCGTAGAAGGTAAAGTAGGGTTTGTGTTCTGCCAACACTAAATGCCGGAATAACCAACGAACCACCTCTTTTCATGCTTCTGTTAACTACTTCTACAAGATCAGAAATGGGATCGGAAGATTCGTGTAAACGTTGCCCGTATGTCGATTCCAATATTAAATAGTCTACATTATAAACTTGATCAGGTTCGTTCAATACTGGAATCTCAGGACGTCCAAGGTCTCCACTGAATAGAATTTTACGAGATTTATCATCTATTTTAGTTTTAATATCAATTAGTGCAGAACCCAAAATATGACCGGAATCATGAAGTTTGATCCTAGTATTTTCAGAGAGTTTGAAAAAATCTCCATAATGGATAGGATGAAATAAATTAAGAGTTTTTATCGCATCTTCTTTTGTGTATAAAGGTTCTGCAGGTGAATGTTTGGAAAATCCTTTCTTGTTAGCCCATTTTGCATCTTCTTCTTGAATATGTGCACTATCTTTTAACATCACCTTACACAATTCTGCAGTTGCATGTGTACAAATTATTTTTCCATTAAATCCTTCCCTTACGAACTTTGGTAAGTAACCACTATGATCTATATGAGCATGAGTAAGAATTACAAAATCGAAGCTAGAAGGTGGAACTGGAAAAACCTCCCAATTTTTTAATCTTATTCTTTTTGGGCCCTGAAACATTCCACAGTCGATTAGTATATTTTTCCCATCGATCTCTAAATGAAAACGAGATCCGGTTACTGTTCCAGTTGCTCCGTAAAAAGTGAGTTTTGCCATTTTCCCTCCAGAATTTTATCCATTTTCCATTTGATATAAACTTAATTAGATTGCAAGTAAATAATATTACTATATTTAATGATTATTGAAAAAAATCGATCTTAATTGAGGAGTGTTATTATTTTAACTTATTACTTCCCAATGCAGAAATTTGCAAAAATATTATTCAGGATATCATCAGAGGTGATTTTGCCAATGATCTCTTCTAAAGCTGTACTCGCTTCTTTCAGGTCGAAAGCGGTAAATTCATATCCCATATTATTATTCAGAGATTCTAAAGCTTTATTCACAGATAGTGCTGCTTTTGTTACGGCTGTAATTTGCCTTGTATTTGTAAGAATTCCTGAATGTAATTCCTCTTCAGAAATTTCAATGTCATTCAATAGAGAACTTTTAAGCTCAGAAAGTCCTGAGTTATCATTTGTAGAACAAATTACATACCCGTCTTTCTGAAATTGTTGGAGCTCTTTTTCTTTAAATTTATCAGATTTATTTAGGATTTTTATAATTTTATTGGCGTCTACAATTTTGGTGAGCGTATCATATTCTTTTTTATTTTCATCACCATCGATAACAAACAAAATTTTATGTGAACCCTCAATGATCTCATAAGAACGTTTTATTCCTATCGTTTCAATTTGGTCGGTAGTGTTTCGTAATCCGGCAGTATCAAAAACTCGAACAAGATAGCCATCAAGAGAGATCATCTCTTCCAAATAGTCACGTGTAGTTCCCGGAATTGGAGTTACTATCGCACGCTCAGTTTCAAGAAGAGAATTAAAAATGCTGGATTTCCCAACATTTGGTGCACCTACCAGACTAACTTTTAATCCATCTTTTATGATTAATCCTTCTTCTCCGGTTTTAGCAAGTCGCTTCAATTCTGAGTGAAGTTTGGCTAATCCAATTATTAACGTTTCATTATCCAACTCATCAAGATCATTTTCTAAAAAGTCAATTTCAAGCTCAAGTTGAGTACGAAAATCAGTTAATTGCGATAGAAGTTTTTCTATCCGTTTGCGTAAACTACCTTCATATTGTTGCAAAGCAGCAAGATGGGAAATTTTTGTTTTTGCAGTTAGCAAATCTCCAACAGCCTCTGCTTGTGTAAGTCCCATTTTGTCGTTTAGGAACGCACGCTGTGTAAATTCTCCAGGTTCAGCTAATCGTGTGTCACGAAGTAATATTGTTAGAATTTGATTTGTAATGAAGGTACTGCCATGACACGAAATTTCTATAACATCTTCACCAGTATAACTGTGAGGTGATCTGAAAACGGTTGCTATAACTTCGTCTACAAGTTTATCATTATCTATAATGTGGCCAAATATTGCTTTATGTGAAGGTTGATCTGTAAGACCTAATTTGCTTTGAAATGTTTTGGAAACTACATTTATTGCATCTTCTCCGCTAACTCTGAGAACCGAAATTCCGCCAACTCCTAAGGGTGTTGAAATCGCAGAAATTGTATCGTGAGAATATTCCATTGTTTTTTATTTTAAAATTGAGATTATCTCTTTCACTATTTTTTTGGGTGTTATTCCAATCATATCTTTTAGTTGTTCTACAGTTCCGTGTTCAATGAATTCATCTGGAATTCCAAAAGAATATACCCTTACATTTGAATTTGAAAAATAGGATTTTACGGTGTCACCAAAACCACCAATAAGTGCATTATCTTCAATGGTAATTATTGTATGAACTTTTTTCTCAAGATCCTCAAATAAATTAATGTCAAGTGGTTTAAGAAAACGTGGATTAATAAGATATGGATTAATATTAGGAAGTTTTTCTTTTAATTCCTTATAGATTATCTCTGCATCTTCCATTGCTTTTCCAACACCCACAATTGCTACATCTTTTCCATCATGATCAATTACGCCCTTTCCAATTTTAACCGGTTCAATTTTTCTATTCAAATATTTTGCACAACCTCGTGGATAACGGATAACAATAGGTCCGTCTTTGTAATCAGCTGCAAACTCAAGCATTGCAGAAAATTCTTCTGCGTTTGTTGGAATAAGAATTTGAAGTCCGGGAATCAAATTAAGATAAGAAAGATCAAAAATGCCATGATGTGTAGCTCCATCATCACCAACGAGTCCTGCACGATCTAAACAGAAAACAATAGGTAATTTTTGTAGAGCAACATCATGAATAATCTGATCAAATGCTCTTTGCAGAAAAGTGGAATAGATCGCTACAAATGGCTTGATACCCTGAACAGCAAGTCCACCGGCAAAGGTTACCGCATGCTGTTCTGCAATGCCTACATCAAAAAACTGAGTAGGGAATTTCTCTGCATACTCGGCTAAACCTGTACCATCTGTCATTGCTGCAGTTATTGCAACAATATTCTTGTTTTTAGAAGCGATTTTGCAAAGCGTATTTCCAAAAACTTTTGAATATGTTTCAGCTTTTTTTTTCTTACTTTTTCCGGTTTCTATTTCATAAGGTCCTAATCCGTGAAAACGTGATGCATCATCTTCTGCATGCTCATAACCTTTTCCTTTCTGAGTTACTATATGAACAAAAATGGGTCCGTTAAGATTTGTTTTAATTTTATGGAAGATCCGTATCATTCTAGGAATATCATGTCCGTCTATGGGGCCAAGATATTTGAAGCCGAGATCTTCGAAAATAATATTTGGAGCTATTGAGTTTATCATATTTTCTTCAAGTGCACGAGCACTTAGGATTACCCTTCTGCGAATACGATGCGGAAGATGTTGAACAAAATCGTATATAAGATTTTTTGTTGCATTATAGGGTTTGCTTACTAACATATTAGTTAAATATGATTGCAAAGCTCCAACATTTTTAGAGATAGAAAAATTATTATCATTCAAAATTACTATCATATCTTTCTGAAGATGTCCAACATGATTTAATGCTTCAAAAGAAATTCCACCGGTAAGAGCACCATCACCAATAACAGCAATTGCTCTTCCTTTGTTACCTTGTATCTCTTTTGCTACAGCAATTCCAAGTGCGGCTGAGATAGAAGTGCTGGCATGACCAACACCAAAAGCATCATAATCGCTTTCAAAAATATTATTAAATCCGCTTAATCCATTAAATTGACGAAGAGTATCAAATTTTTCATTTCTTTCTGTAAGTATTTTGTAAGCGTAAGATTGATGCCCTACATCCCATACTATCCTATCTTCTAAAGGATCGAACATTTTAAGTATTGCAATTGCAAGGTCTGTAGCTCCTAAACTGGGAGCAACATGACCACCTGTTTTTGCAGTGACCTGAATTATTCGCTTTCTAACATCTTCTGCTAATTCCTGAAGTTGTGCAATAGAAAGTTTCTTCACATCTTTCGGTGTTTTTATTTTTTCTAACATTACCTAACCTTTTTTATTTAAACCAAAAAACAAATTTAATAAACTGTGTTGTCAATTAAAATCCACAACTCGGTCTGTGATCCAGTTCAAAATTTTATCGATCCCTCTCTTCTTTAAAGATGAGCAAGCAAATATTTGTTGATCTGTTAAGTTAAGGCCAGTCTTCAATTTTAATATTGCAGCATTTGCCTTTGATTTTGGGATCTTATCAGATTTTGTAGCAGCTACCATGAATGGAATCTTCATAGACTGCAACATTTGGATCATGAGTATGTCCTTTGGGTCAGCTTTGTGCCTGATATCTACAAGAGCAATGACTCCCCTGAGTTGTTGCCTGTTCTCAAAGAAAGTTAGGATCATCTTTTTCCAGGAGTCACGTTGAGTTTTACTTACTTTTGCATAACCGTATCCGGGTAGATCTACAAAACTGAAGAATCCTTCCAGCTCTTTTTTATCAATTTTAAATCTGATCTCGAAAAAATTTATCAATCGTGTTTTGCCAGGTTTATTACTTACTTTGGCGATGCTCTTCCTATTTAAGAGAGTATTTATTAGAGTTGATTTCCCAACATTAGATTTTCCCGCAAAGGCAATTTCTGCAAAAGCTGTTGGATGATAATCTACTGGTTTAACTGCGCTTTTTACAAATTTAGATTCTACAATTCTCATTAGTTATCCAATTATTCAAAATAGATCATTGAGGTAATATCAGATTCCCAAACTTCAACATCTGCCATCTTGCAATATGGAACTTCAATTCTCTTTTTCATCTCTTTATAAATGAATTTTGCAATGTTTTCTGATGTTGGATTTATCCCTTTGAAATGTTCCAGTTCATTCAAGTAAGTGTGGTCAAGCATCATCATGATCTCACTCAAGCTTTTTTTAACTTCTCCATAATCTATTGTCATTCCAATTTCATCAACTTTTTCACATAAAATACCAATACGTACTTTCCAATTATGACCATGAAGGTTCTTACATAAACCTTCGTATCCATCTAATTTATGAGCAGATGAGAAATCTGAAGTTACATTAAGTTTATACATAACTCCTCCTTACTTCATATTCAAAACAACCTCGAATTAATTTTGGGTGCTTTATTTGTAAAGAACTTTAATAATTGACAAAATGAGTGCTCCTTAGAATTTTCCAAGCTGAAATAAATGATTGATGAGGGATTTTATGAAATGCAACGGTATGAGAAAAGAAAAAACAAAAAATGGTAGAAAAATAGATGTTAAATGTAATACAGAACTAGATAAACATGCAATTTTTTGTAATGTATGTGGTAAGCCTACAGGTGCACTTTCTGGTCCGCTTTCTGCAAAATTAAATTATCAAAAAGTTTGGGAGAAATTCAAACCAATCAAATCTCAATATTATTCATTTTCAATTTATATAATTCTTAATTCATTTTTACTTATTGGTTTGGGAATTTTCTTCAGTGTGGATCTAGCAGAGAGTTTCAAAATTGATCACTACCTCTTTACAAATCTCATGTTGCTTATTTTAGTTCCATTTACACTCATTCCATTTGGCTTTAAAGAAAATTTTACTGACGAACCTTTTAAAATTTCAATGTATTTTCAAGCTCTTAAACATTACCCAAAATTTTTCCTGCTAGTTCTTGTAAATATTCTTTACTTCTTACTCTTAAAAATATTGTGCACGGGTTATATTTTGGGAATTACAATAGATCCTATTCTTCATCCTGTCAGGTTTATTTTGGTTCTTTATTGGATAGTAATCACATTCCCAGCAGTTCTGCTGATCGTTCGTAAGAAAATGAATCCGATAAAAGCTGTAATCGTTTGTTATAAAGCAAGTGCAGAAACACGTTGGCAACAATTCTTTATTATGTTCAGGCTTTTTATTATGAACATTATTGGTGCCGCAATGGCAGGATTTGGCTTGTTGATTACGATTCCATTTACATATATTCTAATCGAAAAATATTACCACAGTTTAGATGAATTCGAACTATTTGATTAATATAATTCAACACAGATCATCAGGAGTAGAATGGAACATTTAAGAATTGGAATTGTTGGAAATATCGGTGTTGGAAAATCTACCTTAGTTGATGCGGCAAGTAAAGAACCATTTAGTGAAATTTTACTTTCGACTATTCCCAATAGAATCGGTGATGAAAAAGTATACTCTTTTCAGGAGAAATTCAATCCTAAAGTTTTAGATGCATTTTATGAAGATCCGATCGAGA
>JABIME010000259.1 GCA_018654125.1 Candidatus Cloacimonadota bacterium | reverse complement strand
AGTTATTTTTCACTTATTTTCAGGTCTACTTTGTAAATATTGCAGCTCAAAAAGCAATGTATGATCTGCGTCGTGACCTGTTTTATAAATTAGAAAGAATGCCACTTTCATTCTTCGATAAAAATCCGATTGGAAGGCTTGTTACGCGTGTAACAAACGATATTGGCACCTTGAATGAAATGCTTGGGAACGGACTTATCCAGCTAATTCAAGAGATGTTCGTTCTGGTTGGAATTATGATAGCAATGCTGCTATATGATTGGAAACTTGCACTAGTATCTTTTGCAATTCTACCTCTCACAATTTATATGTTTACTGTTTTCATTAATCGTAGCCGAAAGCTTTATAGAGTTGTGCGTAAGAAGTTGGCCAATATCAATGCAACACTTTCCGAAGATATTTCCGGATTTAAGATAATCCAATTATTCAATCAGTATAATCGAAAAGTTGATGAATTTAAATCTATAAATGGTGAGTATTTTGCAGCATCTATGAAGATGATGAAACTCTTTGCTTTTTTCCGTCCGGCAATAAATTCCACACGCAGAATTGCAGTTGCAATTCTTTTATGGTATGGTGGTGGACAGATCATTCAGGATAAAATCACATTGGGTGTATTTATGGTTTTCTTGTGGTTCTTAGATAGATTCTTTGAGCCTATTCATCATCTTAGTGAGAAATTCAATATTATGCAGGCTGCCATGAGTGGATCTGAACGAATATTCGATCTGATGGATAAAGATATTGAAGATTACAGATTGGAAAAATCAGTTGGGAATACCGTTGATCTGAAAGGTGAGATCGAGTTTAAAAATGTGTGGTTACGTTATAATGATAATGGTGATGTTCTCAAAGATATTTCCTTCAAAGTAAAGGCTGGAGAAAAAGTTGCACTCGTTGGTCATACGGGTTCAGGAAAAACATCGATCATCAGTATTTTATCTGGATTGTATCCATTCCAAAAAGGTGAGATCCTTGTTGATGGGAAAGAGATAAACGAATACAATCTGAAAGAATTACGTAGGAATATTGGAATTGTTCAGCAGGATGTTTTCCTATTCTCGGGAACGATTAAAGATAATATTGTACTCAGCGATGAGTCCATTTCGGATACCGAAATGGAGAAAGTAGCCAAATATGTTAATGTACATAAATTTATTGATAGTCAACCTGAAAAATATATGGAACCTGTGATGGAACGTGGAGCTACTTTCAGCGTTGGTCAGCGCCAGCTCATCGCCTTTGCCAGGGTTTTGGCTTACGATCCTACAATATTTGTTTTAGACGAAGCGACTGCTAATATTGATACCGAAACAGAAATATTAATTCAAGATGCTTTGCAGAAATTAATGGAAAACAGAACTTCCATTATTATAGCTCATCGCCTCTCCACAATTCAACATGTAGATAGAATAATTGTACTGCATAAAGGTGAGATCGTGGAAGAAGGAAATCACCAAGAATTACTGGCTAAAGAAGGATTATATTACGATTTATATAGATTGCAGTATCAGTAACTAATTTTTCTGTATTACTTTCCAATGTTCATCTTTCATTGCATTAAAATCAAACAATGATACTCCATCAGCACTACCATCTACAGTAAATTTAATTGCTTGTGTTAGTTTACTTGGTTCAATAGATGGAACGTACAAACCGCTGTGCAACTTTGTAGATTGCAGAAGCTGTTTGCCTTTCTGAACCTCATTTTTGATCCAACTAATATCCTCATTATAACAAGAATGATACAGCATTGGATATACAGCATCAAGTCTCCACTTATGCCACTCTTGCCGAACATTCTTCTGCATGATAGTAGGGAAAACTGCGGCTGTTGCAATTTTGTTGTGAGCATGAATTATCTCTGCAAGCATATTTACGATATTTGTAATGCTATCATAACGAAATTGCAGCCAAGCATGATTCTCCGCTGGATCGGCAAGATCAACTGGATTGATTCCGGATTTCTGCTTAAAAGCAGATCTGCAATGTTCACAATAACAATAATCAAATTGTGGTTCTTCTTTGGTTTGAATTAAATTATAATTTGGTTGTAATCCGATAGGTAAGATAACATCACAATAACGGATATAGTCCATATGAATTCCTGCTAATTCAGAAATCGTACAGAGTTTTTCTATACGCTCTTTTAAATATTCTTGCACTTCGGGATTAGTAGGACAGAGCCATTTATAATATCCAACATATTGTGGATTCTCATGCGAACGTTTTCCCAATCCATTTACAGTGAACCAGTCAGGATGATTCTTGATGATATCTTTATCATTGCAGATCATTGTAAATATCCAATTGTGAATTTGAATATTAAAATCAGCAGAATATTTTAAAGCATTTTCAAGATCTTCTTCTTTACCACTTAAGAATATATTGGAAATTCCTGCTTTTTGCAGTTTGCTAAAATCATGTTTCCAATCATCTTTTTTTCTGTCATTACTATTCATCCAAATTGAGTACTGCATTTCTCAAACTATCCTAAACGTTCTAATTTCAAAAGATTTGAACTCTAATTTGATCTCATTTGCATTTTCACAAATTTGATCAAGAGTATTTTCCAACATATCAGTTTCTATAAACTTATACCAATTCACAGCAGTTTGGAAAGTGATTTCAGTATTTGTTCCAGCAGTTTCATACATACGCACTATTATTCCATTTCTATCTTCAGCTTTCTTAATAACTTCCAGTTTTACATTTTTTCCTAATATATTATAGAACGATCTCTGCCTATTCTCAGGTAGTTCAGAAACTGAGAAGTGCATTAATGGGCTGTTCAAATTATGCGCCAATTGTAATGTATCAGATTCGATTAAAGAGCCTTTGTGCGGGTAGTAACAGAATGTGAATTTATGTGAATGCTGATCTGCTTCTTTATCTGTATCTTTGGGGCTTCGCAGTAAATTTAAGCTCATTACATTTTCTTTTATATAATGTCCATATTTGCAGTCATTCAAGATAGCAAAACCATAATCGGGTAGAGATAGATCTGCAAATCTTTGTGCAGTAACTTCAAATTTTGCAGCATCCCAACTTGTGTTAGAGTGAGTTGCTCTTTGCAGTGTTCCATATTGAATTTCGTAAGAAGCCTTGCTAGCATAAATATCTGGTTGAGCAGATACTCGCAGCATTTTATGTTCTTCTTTCCAATCAACAATATTTTCAAATTTAATCAATTTTGAGTTTTCTGATATTGTAATTTTCTGCTCGATAGTTGAGTTCCCAATTTTAAATTTCTGAAGCAATACTGCACTGATATCGGATAGATGAATTAGTTCTGCAGAAATTAATTTTGCTTTTTCCGGCGTTGTCTCACGATAGAAATGATTCACATCCCACGCTCCCCAGTTATTCGGTTCATCTTCCCACAACAAAAATTCATTTGCTTTGCTAGCAAGAACTTCACGCTTTTCCAGTTTATCATAAATAGAACTAATTGTTCCATCATTTACAAAATCAACTTTTATAAACTTGTTTTCTAAAGAATTATTGGAAGCTTTCAGCAAAATTTCTTTATGCGGGTAATTCATATCAACACCTTCGATGTAAATACAATTATATCCACAAGGAGGAAGCTCGATTTGATAATCTATCACACCATTTTCTGCTTTCATTATTTCGCTGGATGTTCCATCTCCAATCCAATATTGACCATCATCTGCAGCTAACTGGATAACCTCTTTTCTCTTCCAAGGTTGAGAATTATAAACAACAAATTTATCTGCATTCTTTGTGCTGTTTCCATGAAGTTTAGAAAGTAATTTTTTCTCCATTTTCTCCAGTTCATCCAGATTTCTCTTACTCATGCTATTGGCATCTTTATAAACCCAATTAATAGAAGAACCTGGCAGAATATCGTGAAATTGATTTAGAAGAGTGTTTTGCCAAATTTCATCTAATTCAGATTGTTTGAAGTCATCTACGAGTGATCCCAGAAATTCAATATTATGTAATTTTTGTTCGAGCTGACGATTGTGTTTTTTCATTAATGCCTGAGTTGTATATGTACCGCGATGCAGTTCTAGATAAAGTTCTCCACTCCAAAGCGGAAGCTTCTCTGTAGGAATTTTATCAATTTTTTTAAAGAAATCATCCGCAAAGGAGAATTTGAATTTTGGAACACCTTCCAGGTTTTGTTGGCGTAATCCCATCTCAATATGATGTGCTGAAGGACCTCCACCGCCATCTCCAATCCCGTAAAGATTTAAGAATTCATCTGAAACATCAGACTGAGCATATCTTGTTTCACTGGAGATCATCTGTGAAGGAAGATTTGCCAGATTGTAATCATTTGTAGGCAGGAAATGTGTAAGGATGCGTGTACCATCGATGCCTTCCCAATTGAAAGTATGATGAGGGAAATTATTGGTTTCATTCCAGCTTATCTTTTGGGTCATAAAATAATCGACACCACATTTTCTTAGGATCTGAGGAAGAGCCGCACTGTAACCGAATACATCAGGCAGCCAAAGATCTTTAACTTCAATTCCAAATTCTTCCTGATAAAATCTTTTGCCAAAAAGGCACTGACGTATTAGAGATTCTCCGGAAGTTAGGTTCATGTCTGGTTCTACCCACATTGCACCCTGGACTTCCCACTTTTTATTTGCAATAGCTTTTTTCACTTCTTCATACAAGTGAGGATAGTCATTTTTGATCCACTGGTAAAGTTGTGGTTGGGAAGCTCCAAATTTATAATCAGGATATTTTTCTATCAATTTTAGTGCTGTAGCAAAAGTTCTTCCACCCTTTCGTTTAGTTTCCCGCACGGGCCACAACCATGCCAGATCAAGATGCGCATGACCAATAGAATAAGCAGTTGTTGCACTGGAATTTGCAGGTTTAGAAAGTATCTCTGCTGTTATT
>JABIME010000258.1 GCA_018654125.1 Candidatus Cloacimonadota bacterium | reverse complement strand
GTATTTGTCATATTAAAGATCTGACTATTTTCGATATTACGTGAATACTCTTCGTTAAAATTGGAACTATATTCTGGTGGGATTGCTGCAAAATGAGCAAGTGAAATATCATAAGAAATATCTGTAGAACCAAGTTCATTTGAGATATTAAGATCAACTGTGAATGTGGAATCAGCTGTAACTGAGAAATTAAAGTTTTCCAGCTCAATACTTATGAAAGATATATTACTTTGTGAATTGCTACAAAATAGGATTGCAGTTTCGTTTTCTAATATATGAGTAGTAGTTGGATAAATATTGGCGAATGTAATCAATAAACCACTACTTTGCAGATAATTCTCAATTCCAACAGTAGCATAATTGTTATCCTGATCAAAATTGTTAATTTCTTTATATTGGAATTTCATAAGTTTATTTTCTTCTGCTGTGAAGTAGAATTCAGGGTCGTATAAGATTACCTGAAATATCTCATTTGTTTCATCAAATTCACTTTTGAAATCTGACCATTGAATAATGAAATAATTATTATTTTCATCGTATTTTACATAGATGCTTCCATCAATGAGGTTATCCCAGAAAGGAGCTATCATTCCTGCTGGACCTATAGCGGAAGGGATATTGCGATTTCTATGAAAGATAAGTGGTGTAGTATCTAATGAAATATAACCTTCGGAACAAACTGAGATATGATCATAGAAAGAATCAAAATAATTGAATTGGAATGGTAGTGGAATTACTTTTGTGAAACCATCTGGTATTGTATGGTCAGAATCAAGAAGTGCTCCATCTCCACCATAATGCGGATCAATTTCGATCCAGTTATATTCCGGCGTTTCAAAATTACCAACATCTTTAGATTCTACTGCATAATAACCATTTTCGCAGAATGTAACACTTGAAGAATCTATTATACCTATTGGGAAATTAAAGCTGATATTTTGAAGTTCGTTGCCATTATTAGTTATAATTATTTCAAATATTGCTAATTCACCCGAGATAACATTTGCAGGTGTAATTGAGAAGTTGCCATTCCCATAATCATCTTGCAGGATATTACTATAATTAAATATAGAATTTTCGATAATAGCATTTTCGTTTGTACAAATAAGTTCAGCTTGGAAATTGCCAGTTTCAATATTCCCATAGTTAAGAAGCTCGATCGAAATATCTGTGGCCTCATTCTGTATTAGACAATTAGATGAATTTTGTGCAATAAATTCTGAAACCAAAAGTTTTGGTGAAACTATTTCTGATGAGATTAAAAATTCAAAATCTCCTCCATCAGAAGTTATTTCCAGAAAAATGTTTACCTCTTCTCCGTCTAACCAATTCTCAGAAACCTGTATGTCAAACTGACCTGAATGATCATTTCCAACTTCTAAAAGATCAATTATAATTGGAGTACTTGTGAAAGTTATATTTTCATTATTGCAAACAGGTGAGATTGTAATGTTCTCTATGTCAGATGATCCAATATTTTCAATTGCAAATTCTAAGAAAGATTCATTTCCCGATACGAGGTCATCTGAAAATGAGAACACATTTAATATTAGATTAGCATTTGATGTTACTTCAAGATCATTTGTTATTGGAACGTAACAGTATTTAGAAGCAGTAATATCGTAATTATCAACAGAAAGATCAATAGGAATAATAGCTATACCATTTGCATCAGTTATACCTGTAGCTACAAGACTATCTTCCGATGTAATTGCAATTGTAAATCCAGAAAGATTATCTTCAGTGATATCTATTTGAACTTCAATAAAATTATCTGAAAACGGGATTTCATTACTATGAATTAGTTCTATTTCTTTAGGAACATCTGTTAATATTTGTAGCCCTGGGTCTCCGAGTAGATTATAAACATAAAAGTAAAATTGATCAGAATTTAGCGCACTTCCCCAAGCATGATTATTTGGGAAATTATTATACAATTCCATCTTCCCACGAAGAAGAATTTCCCCACCACGGAATAATCCCTCTTGTGTTATCCCCTGATATATTCCCATAGCATTTGCATTATTGAACCAAGTTTTTGTGTCATACTCGCTTGGGCCGATGAACCCAATTGCACCTTGTGGGTCAGAAGGACTACCAGCTGAGACCCATTTCTCTCCAAAACAAGTTGTATGTTGTTCAGATGCAAAATCACCTCCTCCACAAGTTATACTTGTAACAAGTGGTAGCATAAAACCATTTGTTAAGGTAGAAATATCTTCGGTGGTAAACATAGCTGTGGCTGTACCTCCCCAACTAAAAGGAGAGCCTGTTCCACGATAACAAACAAATGATTCACCTTGGCTTATAGCATTAGCCAGAAGTACAGTCCCCTGTTGCCATGGATTAATAAAAGTATCTACAGCGGCATATTCAAAATCAAGAAGTTTATTTCTAATTCCCATTAATGTCTCACGTTGGGAATATCCATTCCATTCTTGAACGAATCCAACCATTAAAGCACGTTTTTGCCATTCGATATCCATAAATGGATGTTGCTCATAATTGATGATCTTAGATACTATCGTCATCAGATCCATCTGACTTTGAACAGAGAGTCTTCCAATAAAAACATCAGGAAAATAATCTTCACCATCTAAAAGAGTATAATTATGATCACTTACATCCCATGGAGTTAAGTAACCTTCTACATAAAAGGCGGGACACTGAATTACACCTGAGACATCTCCAACTAAAACAACAAATTCTGGAGGGTTTTCCCAAGTGTCATATGCATTTTGGAGGTAATCTTTGATCTCTTCAGCAGATGGTCCGATCTCTTCAATAATTGCAAGTTTTGTATTAAATCCTAGTTTTTGCTTCCATTTTAACAAGGGTTGTAAAATACTCTCAACACTATAAGGTGCTATAAAGAGATATTCTCCTCCGGATGCGCTGGTTCTAGAGTTTGAACCAAGTATTTTCTGGGAAGCAATTTTATTGAAATGTGACGCTGACATCTCTCTTATTAAAGGATTTCTATTATCAGAATTATCGATCTCAAAATCAATTTCTATATCCTTCAAAATTCGAATTGCATTTAGTTTTGGATTATATTGAACAGGTGATATAGATACTTGTGTAAATCTATTTCCACGCATTATTGAAGGCTTGGCAATTGTTACTATCTCTTTTGGAAACCAATCATCAACTGCATATATAACCTTTTGCTCATTGTAGTCTACAGGTGCAATGTTATTTGTAAGAAGTATCTCATCATAATCATATTTAATATTGGAATTTCTATAATTCCCTGTATTAGGAAGTGAAATCAGTTTTGAATATACAGGTAACTCAAAAACATTTGAGACCATACTGGTTTTACAATCGGAAATTGAAATTTTATCAAAAATAATTTCATTTTGCGTTTCAGATTTAATCTCATCAATTTCAAAGCTTCCACTTATTTGAAATGAATTATTAATCTCAGAGATTTCTAAACTTATTAATAAACATACTGAAGCTATTAATAATAATACTAAAAAGGTTTTCTTCACAAAAACTCCTTAATTGTCTATTTAAGTAATAAACACTTCTTTGTTGCTATTGTTTTCCCATCTCCAATTAATTTATAAAAATAAACACCGGAAGAGACAGGTTTATTGTTAATATCTGTTCCATCCCAGATAACTGAATTCATCTCTCCTTCGACACTGCTCAGAATAATATCAAATTTTTTCACTTTTTGTCCTTTTAGATTATAAATATCAATTCGTGCATTTTCGTGAGAATTCGTGGTCTCAAAAGATATAGTTGTTGTAGGGTTAAATGGGTTAGGATAATTTTGGAAAAGCTTTGGTGTGTTATTAACAATTTCCTCTTCTATACTAACTTGAGAATCTCCATTAGAAGTAAACAATATGGCAGTTTCATCTTCTATGATATGAGCGGTAGGTGCATAGATATTAGAAAAAGTTATCAATAAACCTTCTGTTTGTGTTTCGTTTTCAATTCCAATGGTTGCATAATTATCATATTGATCATTATTGTGAACTTCTTCATATTGGAATAATATATCTCCATCACCATTTATAGTTGGGTAGTGTAGAGGATCATAAAATATAACCTGGAATGTTTCATAAGAGTAGCTATGATAATTTCTAGAGTTATACCATTCAATTATCAATATGTTCTCATCTTCATCATAATAAGAAAAAACATTACCATTTATCAAATTATCCCAGAACGGAGCTATCATTGCTTTAGAGCCAACCCCCGAAGGAATATTTTTATTTCTAAAAAATACACGATCTGTCTCTCCCATTGTAATCCATCCATTTGAACATACAGAAATCTCATCATATACGATTCCAAAATATTGAAAATCAAATGGAAGATCAAGAGTCTTTGTAAAACCATCTGTTCCTGTTACATGTCCTCCAACAACTGGCTCACCTTGTCCACCTTGAGCAGGATTGATCTCTATCCAATTATAAACAGGAGCTGTAAAGTTACCAACATCCGATGATTCTATTGCTATGTAGCCTTGATCACCGAATGTAGGGCTTTCTTCTGAGATCACTCCAATTGGATATGAATACAAGATTTCTTGTAATGCAGTTTCTCCATCGGAAATAACGAAATTGAATTTTGCAAGTTCACCTGATATCGCATTATCGATCTCGATCTCAAATGAAGTTTCAATTAAACCATTTTCACCAATGATTATTCCTGAACATGAAGAACTTCCATTAACGACCTCAAAATTAGGGGATAATGAAATAAGTTCAATTGAAGTTTCTTCAGCATCATAATTACCGCTATTCAAGAATTCAAGATCGAATGTAGAATTCGCATTTTGAAGCAAATTACCACTTGGTTCATCAACAATAAAATTGGATATCACAAATTGTGGTGAGATTATTTCTAGTGGCATGAAAAAAGTATTCTCACCAAGATCAGATGAAATACTTAAGAATAATTCTCCTAATATCCCGTCTCGCCATACTTGATCTAGTTCAATCTCAAAATCACAAACAGTTTGCTCTCCGGCAGCTAACGAAGATAGAGAGTTTGAGCCATTTATAATTGTGATGAATTCATCTTCTGTTGTTATCTCAAGTATTAGATCACTTGCCGATAGGCTTCCTGAATTTAAAATATTTGCAGAAATGCTAACGATACTACCGGGGATAATATCTGAACATGTATATTCTTCAAGCATTACAATATCTTCATCGATTACTTGGATTTCAGTAGTAACTGGAACAAATTGATAGTTTGAAGATGTTACTTCATATGTTCCAGCATCAAGTTCTATTGGAATATAGGCAAATCCTTGCTCATCGGTAATTCCGGTAGTTACAAGGCTGTCAGAATTTGTAATAGCAATGGTAAAGCCGGATTTGTCAGCAGCATCAAAATCAACTTGAACTTCTAAATAATTAGATCCCGAGGAAATTTCTTCTTCAACATTCATTACAAAAAGTTTTGGTGTATTTGTAAGAACCTGTAAACCAGGATCTCCTAAAAGGTTATAAACATAAAAGTAGAACTGATCAGAATTATTTGAATTTCCCCAGCCGTGACAACTTGGATAATTGTTATAAAGCTCCATCTTCCCACGCAACATCATCTCGCCACAGCGTGTAATCCCTTCCTGAGTTATACCCTGATAAATTCCCATGTCATTCGTATTATTAAAAGGTGTTTTTGTGTCTATCTCACTTGGTCCTATAAAACCAATTGCTCCTTTTGGGTTGGAAGGTGAACCGGCTTTAAGCCATACTTCACCAAAACAAGATGGATAGCTGGTATTTGCGAAATCACCACCGCCGCAAGTAATACTTGTAACCATTGGCAGCTTAAATCCATTAGTTAATGACTCAATCCCATAAATATCAAATAGTGGTCCATAATTTCCCCACCAATAGCCGGGACCTCCAGCACCACGGTAATTAAGAAATGTATAACCATCAGAGATCATATTAGCTAATACTGTAACACCTGTTTGATATGGTGAGATGAATGTATCTACAGCTGTAAACTCAAAATCAAGTAATTTATCTCGAACTTCCATAACCGTTTCTCTGGAAGAAAAATAACCTGACCACTCATCTATGTAAGTCATCATTAATGCTTTATTTTGCCAATCATCATCAATTAAGGGATTGCTCTCATAATTTATAATTTTACTCATTATTGTATTTAACTCAAGCTGGGTGCGAGCCGACAACCTTCCAACAAAAACATCTGGGAAATAATCTTCGCCCTCTAATAGAGAATATTTATGATCACTCACATCCCATGGAGTCCAATAACCTTCTACATAAAAGGATGGAACTGCAATTGTACCGTCAACGTCACCAATTAGAACAACATATTCAGGTGGGATTTCCCAATTATCATAAGCATTTTGTATAAAATTTTTTATATCGTCTGCAGAAGAACCGGTCTCAGATAGAGTTGCCACTCTGGTTTTATAACCAAGTTTTTCTTTCCAACGTAAAAGAGGATCTAACTGTGAAGCGAAATCATCTTGCACAATAAATAAATATTTTCCGTTTTGCTGTGTTCTTACTATAGAATCTTCATTTAAAATTGATCCTGCAAGTTTAGAAAACGAATTAACATTACTAAGTTTTGTTTTTGGATTTTTTGTATCTGTTTCATTAAGAATTAATTCAATTGCAACGTTCTTTAATAATCTAATTTTATTCTTAACAGGATTATATTGCAAAGGTGAAACAGCAATCTGTGAGAAACGATACGCACCCATAATATTCGGATCTGATATTGTAACTATTTCAGCTGGAAGCCATTCATCTTTTTGATATTCAGTGGAATTAATTTCATTTTCATCAATAAAGCCAGAAGGCAAAATAGTATGATCAAGTTCAATTATCTGCTCATCAAACGAAATACTCTGCAAAATATAATTACCTTGATTTGGAAGGCTGATTAATTTAGAGTATATCGGTAATTCAGGATCACCAACCTTTCCAGTTTGAACGCATTCATCAATATATATTGCTGAAAAGAGATCATTTTTTGCACTTCTAACAGACATTTCAGGAGTTTTAAAATTACCAGAGATCAATATTGAATTTTCTGAAACGTCCAGATCAATAGCACTTGAGAATGTAATAATTGATAGGATTATGAGAGTTAAAATAGTCTTCATTAATTAATTCCTTATATTTATTTATGTAATTATAATGCAAAAATCGAGCCAGATTTCCTAATCACTTAAGAAAATATTTGTTTATATTTTATTGATGTTTTTTTTACTTTAATAGAAGACATTTCTTTGTATTTATGTGCTTTCCATCGTGCTCCATTTTGTAAAAATAGATTCCTGTAGAAACTTGTTTACCATTAGAGTTTGTCCCATTCCAAATTGCAGTATGTCCTCCAGTAGGAAGAACATCATTAACAAGTGTTTTAACCTTCTGACCTTTAATGTTATAAACCGCTATATTGGTTTTACCTTCAGCACTATTAATTGTGAAATTAATAGTTGTAAGTGGGTTGAACGGATTTGGGTAATTATTATTAAGAATTGCATTTTTGTAAGTAGGAACTTCATTCTCACTATGTGGAACTGGATTTTCTTCGAATGCTGTATGTGTAAATTGAACTGAAGCATTAAATGGCTGTTCAGTAGATCTAACTTGTAAATAATAATAGTCATTTGGATTTGTCACAAAATCGGGTGTGGCTGTTTTTGCCTGCCATTCTTCCCAGCCAATTAATCCGATGTTATCGAACCAGGCAAAAGATTCACCAGTATTAGGGGGATCATTATTAGCAACAACATCAAAGTATGTTGCATTATCAGGAACATCAACCTCCGAGGAGTAATATGCCCAATCTGAATCTCCGCTAACTCCAGCAAAATTACCAGCACCCAATAATGCTCCACCGGTTCTACTATTGTAGAATCTAGCTTGTACCATAGCTCCTTCACAATTCTCTGTTTTTACAAATCCGTGAACAGAGTATGCAACTTCATAACGTCTTTTTAGCCTGTTTTCTAAATTTGTAATTATGTTATATCCATTTGAAGAATTCTGCTGAATACATAATGATAGCTCACCTTCATAGAATTCGCTGTCATCTAGCCACTCATTATCACTATTCACATTCCAAATACTTGCACCTTCATCTTCATAATTACCAAACCAGATTAGCTCTCTTCCAACCCTAAACTCAAAGTTCTCTTCCGATGTTATTACATCAACACTTGAAATATCACCCCACTCAGGTAGATGGATGATTTGAGAAACATATTCATTTCCAACTAAAGTAAATGTGAGATCTTCTGAATATTGTTGATTCTCGATGAGCATTGTAAGTGTATCTAATATTACATGAGCCTCAATTGAGGTATTATCAACAGTTAAGTATGTATTAAGATCTTTAGATTTCATCTTAATGTAATTTAATATATATTTTCCCAATTCACCTTTTGCTTCTAAGGGGATATAGTCATCAATAAAAACAGGTTTAATACTGAATGAGTCAAAACCATCTTCATCAATGCAAGTATTTAATATCATTGATGGAAATGTTTCCAAATAATTTAGGTCAAAAACAAAATTACCTAGTGAATGTGCAATTACCTTCCCATTATAAACTTCAATTCCTTGAATAATGTGAGGATGATGGCAAACAACCAGATCTGCTCCAGAATCTATCATATGATGACGGATCTCAATATCCCACATATGTGGAATATCAATTCTTGGAGTATAATCTTCATCCTCTTCAAAATCCTTTTTGTCCCAACCTGCAAAAATATCTACAGAATCATAATTTGCTCCGGGATCTGTAGAATATTCACTTCCAGAATGTGTTTCAACAATCACAAGATCGGTATCTTCTTGAACTGCAGCAATTTGCTCAGCAATGTAATACGGTGTCATATATGCAAAACCAAATTTATTGAAACCTGCCTGCAAATATGGCTGATAATTGTTATACTGACCTGTTCTGTCACTTGATCTTAAAAAAGCTAAATTAACACCTTTTTTAGAATAAAATAGAGGTTTATAGGCTTCGTAGGAATTTACTCCTGCCCCGGAATGAAGAATTCCATATTGCTCTAAAACAGTTTGTGTTTCAACCATTCCTTCAAGCATATAATCAATAACATGGTTATTGGCTAAACAAACCAGATCTATTCCCGCATAAGCCAAGCCTGCAGCATTTTCTGGAGATCCTTTAAAATAAATTGTTTTAGTAGGATGTGGAACATTATAGTTTGTAAGTGGACATTCAAGATTAGCTACAGTAATATCAGCATTCTCTCCCAAAATAGATAACGTCGGTTCAAAAATAGCTTCAACACCTTGAGTTGGAATTATTCCTCCTGTATTTTCATAGGCTCTTGCCAGCATAATATCACCAACAAAATTAAGTGTTAATGGAAAAGTTGAAGGTCCTGTATCTACGCTAATTGAACAAGTTGAAAAGCCAATTTGATTTGTATCATCGGTAGCTTGAACATGTATTGTATATGGGTGATCATCTTCTACTATGAATTGATGTGTAGGATGTTGTTGCGTACTTGTAGAATCATCTCCAAATAACCATAAAAAGTCATGAACATCACTATCAGGATCTGTCACTTCACAAAAAAATTGCACATCAACACTTCTTAAGTTATCTGAATTACGATACAAAGTACCAATATCGTAAGTGATTCCAACTTGAGGAGCGATTGGAAGATCATCTGTAATATTGTAGATATTATCAAAATATACAGCGCCACTACCACCATCATTATCATTTACAAAAATTAATTCAGTTATTTCTGGATAATACTCAAACCATGAGAACCAGTCATTTGCCACAGGAAGCTGGATGATGTTCCAAACATTTTCTCCAAAAGCACCTTGATAAACTGGGATCCATTCTTCAATATTTAGTGTTTCATGACCATCAATGGAGTAAAAGAGTTCATTTGTTCCATCACCAATACCAAATGCTTGTATCTCGCCTTTATCTTCTATAAAACAGGCAATTTGCCATACATCATTTGTATCAATCGTAACGGCTTCTATGGCTTCTACCTTCCAGGTGTTCCCAAAAAGCTTTAAAGAATATTGGGATTGAGTATTGTATGTATTAGTTGTAGATAGTGTCCATGCGTCTGGCTGCATATCTTGATCTGGGTAAGAAGTAAGATTTATTGTCCCGCTCTCAAAATCTTCGATTGGAACCTCACGATTAGAAGCTAAACATAATGAATTTATTAACAAAAATAAAACTATTACAAATAAATATTTAATTTTCATAAAATCTCCTAAAGAAATCTTTTTTACACACGAAAAAATTAAACAATTTTTGACAAGGTTTTATCCACCTATTGGGTATGTATTCAATTATTGACAGAAATATTAGTAATTTAAATATACCATTAATGAATAAAATTGTATTGTTTTTCTTAAAGAAATATATAACCTCTCCAAAAAAGGAGTGGTTACGGTTTGACTCTGTCTTCATGGTGATCGGCATAATTATTTCAGTTGCCACACTTACGGTTGCTTTATCTATATTTGAAGGATATGAGACAGTACTGAAAGAGACGATTCTTGGAGTTAACTCACACATTTACATATTTAAATCTGGAGAAGGGAATCTCTTAAAGCATGATGTTGAAGAAATAGAAAACAAATTACAAAGAACAGAAGGTGTTGAGAACACTTCTGCACTTATTATTTCTCAGGCTATGGCTGCTAATGGGAACAGGATTAAGGGTGCCATTGTTAGGGGTATAGATTGGGAACAGCCGGAACTTCCTAGTAAATATAAAAAATTTGTATTGGAGGGTACCTGGCAACTTGATTCAAATAAATCGGCAGTTCTTGGTTACAAGCTAGCTAAAGAATTAAATTTGAAGTTAGGTGATACTTTTAAACTTATAAGCCCAATGAACTCAAAAATTACTCCAATGGGATTAAAACCAAAAGAAGAGAGCTTTAATTTAGTAGGATTATATAAATCTGGAATGTATGAATATGACAGCAAATTCATTTTTATTGATAGAAGTGAAATGGCTGAGTTTAATTCTATGGAAGATGAGTATACGATGGTAGAAGTAAAGATGAAACCAGAGTGGATTGAAAAAGCCGATTATATCTCATATACATGGGAACATGAGTTTGAATATAAATATCAAATTTCATCTTGGATAGACTTTAATAGTAATTTGTTTGCATTATTAAAAATGGAGAAATGGGTTATATTTATTATTTTAAGTTTCCTTATATTAATTGCATCATTCAATGTTGTAAGCTCAGTTTCTACATCCATCATAGAAAAACGAACGGAACTTGGAATTCTAAAAGCTTATGGGGCATCTGATAAAATATTACAGAAAATATTTATAGGGAAAACTTTGATTTTAGCGTTACTATCTGTTACATTTGGTCAGATTATGGGAATTTTATTGGCGAAATTCTTAAGCTGGCAAAAATTTTTAGTATTAAAGGGAGATGTCTATTTCCTAGACAAAATAAATGTTCAATTTGGCTATATTAGCTGGTTGGTAGTTCTTGGAGTTTCAATGCTTATTGTGTTAGCTGCATCATTAATCCCATTAAAAAATATATCCAAACTGAATATCACGAATATTATTAGAAAAACATAAAATATATGTTAGGAGAACTAATTTGAGTTTAATAAAAATAGAGAAATTAAAGAAAAGCTATAATGAAGTTTCTGGCAAATTGGAAGTTCTTAGAGGTGTAGATCTGGAAATACAGCAAGGCGAGATGATAGCAATAACGGGAGAATCTGGTAGTGGGAAGAGTACGCTGCTACATATGATGGGCATGTTGGATAGCTTTGACTCTGGAAATATTTATTATTCTGGGAAGCAAATAAACATTAAGAGTGATGATTTGAATGAATTCAGAAATAAACGAATAGGCTTTGTGTTCCAGTCTCACTATCTATTAGAAGATTTTACTGCTGAAGAGAATGTTGCAATGCCAAAATTTCTATCAACAAAAGATTTTAACAAAAGTGTACTTGATTCAAGAAAATTATTAAAAGCTTTAGATCTTGATGATAGGAGAAGTCATTATCCAAATCAATTGAGCGGTGGAGAACAGCAGCGAGTTGCTGTAGCGAGATCATTAATAAATTCTCCAGAGATTATATTTGCTGATGAGCCTACAGGGAATCTTGATTCAAAACATAGTGATGAACTTATTGATCTACTGATAAATTTAAATAAAAAACATGGTCAAACCTTTGTGATTGCAACACATAATAAAGATATTGCAAATAAAATGGATAGATGTTTTAACCTGAAAGATGGAATATTAAGCGAAATAAGACAATAATTAAAGAATGAAAAAGAAGACCTGGTTATTTATCATAGTTCTCATTGTTTTTATCATCAACATATCTTTTTTTATTTTGGTGAGATTAGCAAAAGTAGATAAGATAGTTCAAACCAGAATTTCAGATCAATTATCAGAGTTACTAAATGCTGAGATTAAAATTGAAGAATTTACTTTTAATGATAAACAAGCCAATATCTCAGGAATCGAAATTAATAGTGATGATAAATTCAATTTAAAAGTTAATCAACTATATGTTGAGTATAATCTACAAAAGCTAATATTCTCTAAATTTAAAAACCTGAAAGCCATAACACATATAAAGATATATGATCCTGAATTCTCTCTTATAATAAAACCAGATGGTACAAAAAAGGAGGATAGTGAATTTATAATTCCGGATATCACAGAGTTTTTTAAGATGCTGGATATTTATAATGGATCATTTAATTTAAATTTTGAGAATGATATATTTCAGATTGCAAATAGTTGGAAAAAAATAGATATATCAATAAAGAATACAAAAAGTTCAAATATTACAATGTCAGCAAAATCTGGAGATGATTCGAGATTAAATGTTTCTTGCATTTTGAATAAAGGTGTAATTGAGAAAGCTGATCTGAAATTGAATGACCTACAACCATCTGAACTTGAGATTTCTGAACTAAACTCTTTTGGATTAATACTTGATGCAGAAATTAAGTATGCTGAGGAAAAACTTCATTACATTTCCCAAATAAAAAATGTATATGCTGGTTTTGCTGAAAAAAGAGCATCGATCGATTCAATAATTGTTTCCGGTAACAATGAGCGAACTAATATCTCTCTTCATAATTCATATTTAGATAATAACAAAATAGAAGGTAGTGCTGTAATTAATAATATTCTCACAAACAATGGGACAATAAATTCTGAAATTACAACTTCTAATATCCCATTTAGCAGGTATATTGAACAGGTTTCTGGAGATGTTCAAGTAAAATTCAATATATCTGGCAAGCTAACTAACCCTACAATAAATGCAGAAGTAATATCTGATAAACTTATTGTAGCTGATCAAGAACTGGATAATATTAATATCTCTGCAATAATGAAAGAAAGTAACATTGATTTGCAGCTAAATAGTTCTTTATGGGAAGGTAATAAGATAGTTGGAAATGGCTATTATAGAATTGGAGAAGATCTTCATCTTGATCTATATTCTAAGAATATGCTATGG
>JABIME010000257.1 GCA_018654125.1 Candidatus Cloacimonadota bacterium | reverse complement strand
TGATCTGCTTACAAATCCTACTTTTCTCTTTTCTCTTCGTTATTTTTTTAATTCTCATGTTCTGCTCCAGCCAATCCTTTTTGCAGATGTGGTAAATAATGCCATGCAAATCTTTAGTATAATGCTGCATTTCAGTTGGGAAATGATATACAAATCTTCTAATTTCTCTTCCACCTGCAGTTTTCGCCATTTTTTGGGATGCAACATTGTTAACGTTTGGAGATGTTTCGATGATCTGGGCTCTAGTTTTACTAAAAGTATATTTACACAAGCCAGAAATGATTTCATTCCCAAATCCATTTCCCCAATATTCAGGCAAGAACTTGAAATCAGGACAAGATATTCCCTTTTCATTTGGCAGACCTATCTTACATTCTCCAATCTTCTTTTCGCTTTCTTTTTCGATGACCACTAATGTTTGATCGAATTCAGTTTCATTATGATTCTCGATCTGTTTACAGATTCTTTCAGATGTTATTTGCAAACCTTTTGGGAATCCAACATCTCGCATCACTTCACTACTATTCCATAAAGTTAAATACATTTCCACATCAGATGTTACAGCTTTTCTTACTGATAAACGCTTTGTTTGGAAGATCATCATTTCTTCGCTACAAGTATATAGCTGAGCGGCAATTTAATCTCAATATTTTTCATGTAGTCTCTGCAAAGAGCTATATCATCTGGATATTCATGCAATTTCTGCAGGCTGAATCCACATTCTGCAATCAGTGTAAGAAGTTCTCCAAATGTATAAGGAAATTCATAAGAAGGAGATGATTTGTAACAAGCTCCTCCGTAATAATCAATTCCACAGAATTCTTCCCAAACTTCTTTATCGAAGTATTTATGAATAACCTTAAGTTCTCCATCAAATTCATCATCATAAGGAAAAATACTTCCAAATGGATGATGTTCATAAATGAAGAGTTGACCACCATCAACAAGCAAGTTGGATGCTTTTTCAAAATATTTTTTTTGTCTGGAATCCAACTTAAAGCGCCAATGGTAATATAGACCAGGTTGAATTTTCCATGAAATTTTTCAGAGATTTCCAGCACATCTGTACGGATGAATTCGCAATCGATCTTGAATTTAGCTGCTCTCTTTTTTGCTTCATCAATTGCATTATCACTGATATCGAAACCAACACAATAGTTTGCACCTAAACGTTTTAACGACATTAATTCAATACCGTTATTACAACTTAGGTGTGCTATGTTTTTACCTTTGAATCCAATCTTTTCTAATTCACCAAGTTCAGGATTCTTCTGATAAACAAAGTTTGGATATGCATACATTGTATCCCATTTTTTATCCATAGCTTTCTTGTGATACGGCATCACCTGATTCCATGCCTTGCGATTTGCTTCAGTATACTTTTTTGTATTCATAATAAAATCTCTTTATCCTTTTCGTAATGTTTAAGTTACAGTTGATGAGCAATCCATACATTTGGTTCAATGTATATCCCTTCGTCCTTTTCCAGATCAATATTTATAGGTTTTAAAGCACCTTCAATCTCGTAACTTCCAGTTTTAGGAAAATCCAATCCTGTCCAGTCCTTCCAGTCCTGAATAGTTCCGCGAATATCCATTGCTTTTGAGCAAACTTGAATAATCTTTCCACCCATTTTTTCATGAACACGTAACCAAGGATCAAACAACTGACTACCGTCTCTTTTTTGAATATAATCATCCATAGGAAGTTGCTGAAACTCTTTTTTTAAAGTAGGACGTACTGGAATTATCAGTTTCTCAAGCTTACTTTTTATTCCGATCTGAACCATTGACCGTATCATTTCCTTGCTGATTCCTTTCCCTTGATACTTCGGGTTAATCGTGATGGAAAGAGCACAAAGCAAGTTCGGCTCAAGCCCAGCTTTCAGATCATTAAATCCTTTCTCTAAAGCCCAGTCCCAGCCTTCATCAGGGAGATCAGCAAGTTCTCCTGTCCAGGATATCGGAATACAATTACCAGTTCCTACAATTTCTTCACCATCCAACAGCCAGTACTGATATTCAGGGAAATCAGAATACAGCTGAAAGAAATACTCGTTGGCAACAGCATCATGCAACATGAATTCTGGCCAAACCTGTTCAATAATTTTATCACCTTTTTCGATCAGATCTGTTCTATCAACTGTAGTTACAAATTCTAGTTTCATAATTCTATCCTATTAAGCGCAACCATTCGCAAGATCGAGA
>JABIME010000256.1 GCA_018654125.1 Candidatus Cloacimonadota bacterium | reverse complement strand
GTTAGTTCCATGGATCCAGCCAACTCATTACCGGTACGTTGCAGAGATCATGCGAGGATGTTCTAAAGGCTGCAGATTCTGTTTTGCTGGAATGTTCTACCGTCCGGTTCGCGAACGTGACCCTAAAGTTATATTAGAACAACTGGTTAAAGAAATCGGTAATTACGGTTGGAGTGAAGCAGCTCTAACTTCGCTCTCTTCAAGTGATTATTCCTGCATAAAACCATTATTACTAGATATTTATAACAATATTGATAAATCAAGTTTATCGTTACCTTCTATGAGAGTAGACAGCATTGACGATGACCTCACAAGATTGATGAGCGCTATGCGTCAGACAGGACTCACACTTGCCCCAGAAGCCGGAAGTCAGCGATTGCGAGATATAATAAATAAAAATATTACTGAAGATGATATTTTTAGAAGTATCCAAATTGCCTTAAATAATGGATGGCAATTGGTGAAATTGTATTTTATGATCGGCCTGCCTTTTGAGGGTGATGAAGATATTTTAGGAATTGCAAAACTCATTGAAGATATTATTAAAATATCAGGAAAGAAACTGCAAATTAATGTTGCAATTTCACCATTTGTTCCCAAGCCATTCACGCCTTTCCAATGGGCCAAAATAGATGATAAAGAGACATTATTATCTAAAATCTATACAATTAAAAATGGCTTGAAAAAATATAAATTTGTACGTGTTAAATATCATGAGGTTGATACTTCTATTTTAGAATGTATTGTTGGACGTGGTGATAAGGTTGTTGGAGAGCTAGTTCATAAAGCTTATGAATATGGTGCAAAATTCGATGGTTGGAACGAATATTTTAATTTTAGATATTGGCGATCTGCAATAGAAGATCTAAAAATTGATATTACAAAATATACAGATGCAATCGATCTTAAAAGTTCTCTATCATGGGATCAGATAGATATTGGTATTACAAAGAAATTCTTAACCGAAGATTGGGAGAGAGCAAAAAAAGTAAAACTAACGGAAGATTGTAGAGATGGAGATTGTACATATTGTGGAATCTGCAATAAAGATGTTCAACCAAAATATGTTCCACAAAAAAAGGCACCAGATTTTGAAATTGAGGTTGATAAAAATTTGAATATCCCAAATATTCACTATCGGGTTTTCTTTAGTAAACTAAACAGATTAAGGTTTGTTGCGCATCTAGATACAATGCGAATGATACACAACATTTTACGTGCTGTAAACTTACCGGTTGTGTTTAGTCATGGTTACAATGTACATCCTAAATCTGCTTTAGGAGCACCTCTCCCGCTTGGAGTTCAAGGAGAGAATGAGTATTTTGATTTTGTTTTAAAAGAAGAAACTTCAACTGAATTGATATATGCACAATTTGATAAGGTTATGCCTAAACAGCTTCAGTTAAAAAAGGTTATTCCAATAATTAATAAGCAGATGCGAGCTATGAACTATTATGAATTTGAGAAGATCTCGGTTATCCCACCAGATGAATTACATGAAATTTTTAAAAATAATACAATTGAATTTAATAAAGCAAATAATTGGGAATTCACAAGAATTCGTAAGGGTAAAGAGAAAGTTGGTGATCTTAAAAATATTATTCATGAGATAAATTGGAACAATGCAGAATTAACTGTGATAAAGAAAACTGTGGGTGCCAGTATTTTTGATTGTTTACAAAATATATTTAAAATTGAGCGAGACAACACAAACGGCTTTGAGATCATTCGTCGTGAACTTATTCATGAAGTGCAGTTGTAAATCTATTCGTAATTTATAAGTTATTTTATTTAATCATCACCACTTTCTTTGTTAAAATTGCATTTCCATACTTAACTTTTATAAAATACAATCCGGATGAAACTCGTTTTTTGTTTTCATCTTTCAAATCCCAGCAAACAATATTGCTGTTGTTACTTCCCTGCTCGATCTCTCTTACAAATTGTCCTCTAATGTTGTATATTTTTACCGAAAAGTCGTTTTGGTCGGCAACCGAAAAAGCAATATTCAAGATCCCTCCCAAGTATACAGGATTCGGAAATGCATACAAAACTCCCTCCTCAAACTCAGGATCTTCATTTACCTGAGTGCCATCACCTATTGAAAAATCATCTATGAAAACACCAATCTCGCTCATAGATCCATATTGATTGAAATTTTCTATCTCTTCCGCATAATTGAATTTTAATTTAAAGGCCATCACCGTTCCAACCTCAAGTTCATCAAGCATCAGATCATCCAGATTCAGGTTATATTCGACCCAATCACCTTCAATATAAATTTCCGGAGTCCGTGAAAGTACGTTATCTTGTGGGAGCGCTCCACCTGCACCGAGGAATATCAGTGTATCAACAACTTCATTGTATTCCAAGATAAAGAAAACACCATCATTTCCATACATTGGCATTTTATATTTGTAATTGAAGGAAAACTCCAAATCTTGGGAGTACACAAAAGAAGGAGCAACCGCTGTGTAAGTTCCAATTTCACTTGGACGGCAAGAAAAAGATGACTCTCCATTGAAAGCATAGGTTTGAACGATTTGCCATTCACCCAGACAATCCCAATTCAATCCGTTTTCAAAATTATCCGACCAAGAAAGAGTTCCAACAGGCAAAATTATTTCTTCTAAAAAAGTGAAAACAGTTGCTCCTGAATTTATTCCTGTCTGAAATTCAATTGTATAATTTCCAACATGATCTTCCGGAGTATCTTCTGAAATTCTCATGATCCAATTTTCTACAGCAACTGTTTCTCCCGCTTGAATCGAATTTTCAAATGTAGTTTCTGTTTCTTCAAAAATAAAATATTCACTGCCAGTTATGAAGTTTACGTTCAAATAATCTAATGTAAAATCACCGGAATTAATGAATTCATAACTTAGTTGTATATAACTTCCCGATTGAATACTTTCAGGGTTCTCAATGAAATGTACAGAAACTTCAGGAGCGAGAATAGTGAATATTATTGTACTTTCGGTTACTAATTCACTTTCATCATTATAGATTTTTTGAATCACTGGAATCTCTTTTCCTTTTTCCATTTGGTATGATTCTTCAATCGGCAGAATATAGCCGGTCAAAGAATTTAGTTCTATGTTTGAATTAGCTTCGATACTTGATGTATATGAAGAATTGGATACTGAAATTTCATCTTCATTGAATTCATACTCTACTGTAAAATTTAAATTTTCATTTGTAGGATTATGCAAAATTGAACTTATCCAGAACGTTTGCTCTTGTGCAACTAGAGTATTTCCCGAAATATTTCCTACAAATTGAACTGGTTGATATTCGCTTAAATTTATCTCTTCCGTTTTATAACCGTATTTGTACAAATATGCTGTTTCAGTTGAATTTGCTAGTAGTGCTTCTCCATAATTATTCGTCATCATTTGATCATCACCAACGGTTATTACTACATTTTCTACAGGTATTCCATTGGAAGTTACAACGAAATGGAGGTTGTTAGTAATTTCTATACTGCAATCTAAATCCTTAGGATTTTCGTTAATCAAATTAATGTATGAATCTCCAACTTCATTCAATTGATAAGCACACCATTTATAAACAGAAGTTCCTCCGAAATACGGGATAAATGACAACTTTTGTAGTGCATTTGTTTCTGAAACTACAGTGATGTCGTCCCAAAATATCAGTTTGAAAAATTCTTTTTGGAAGAACTCTGAGAAACCAAATCCGGAAGCAGCCGGAGCTCCCCAACCGTAGCGGGAATTTCCAATATAAGCTAGTTGACCCTTTTCTTCAGTCATTACTAGAGCTTCTCCAATAGAACCATAATCTAAAGCAGCTGACCAGCAGCCAATTGAATAAAATATCCCACCGTATTCGTTTTCCAAATTACTCAGGTTAGTAGCTTTGATGCGACCATCCTCCTCCAACGACAGCGATCCATATCCTGCATGACCGGTATGCTGAACTATGTTCATATTTTGGTTCAATAGAGCATAGGCATTTTCCATCGAATTTTCGTCATCGTATAAAAGTGTAATATTAAAATTCTCGGGAAAGTATTGCTCATAAATATATTGCTGGCAAACTTCACTGTCAGATCCTTCCCAAAGTTCCATCGAAAACCCACCCGCTTTTGTATAATCTTCATACTCACCCTTTTCATAAGCTAGTAAGCGTAAAATATAATCCGTAACTTCGCTTTCAGTATTTGCTGAAATCCTGCCTACAAAAACTTCGGGAATAAAATCAACATCGTCTTCTTCCTCACCGAAAATTTCATCATCGTCTGCATCCCAGTCACCATTCAAACAAGAATAATACATATCTGCTCTGATCTCATTCTCATCATCGTGCGAACCGTATTCACAATCGAAGGCAAAAACTGTTCTGCTTGGGATCATGTCTGTATCTGCTCCCAGTGTAACAAAGGAAATCGAGTGCCCTTCGTACATTGATATTATGCAATTTCTGATTTTTTCCTGAAGATCGATCCCTTGATAATTTTGCTCAATATTCTCCACAGTTTCTATAAAAGTTTCTACTCCTTGAATTTTACGGAAATCCAGAAGTGTCTCGTATTCGTCAGCAAAAATTTCTGGAGTGATAAGTAAATATTTGATATCCGTTGATCTGGAATTGCTTGGAATCTTTAACGATTTGAGAACTTGCTCAGAAGAATAACTACCGGGATAAATTTCATTTCCTGGATCGTCTTCAAGAACAATATCAAACGTAATTTCTTCATAATATGTGAATTCATTTTGGTTTTGTGTATAAGTTCCGGAATAATATGAAATATAGCCTATATTTGTATTACCGCATCTTCCTGCTCCAAAGTTATGAATTAAATTTACAGGAAAAATATCATCTCGACCTTGATCTTGATACTCAGCGATAAACGGTACTTCATCTTTGTAAATAAGCGGAACATTTTTTTGAACTGGAATAATCGGTGAATTCAATTTGATATGATTCTCATTTGTTCCTACGAAATTTATATTTAGTATTTTTTTATCAACAGGAATTTCAAAAAAAACTGATCTTGTAGGAATTGCAGGTTCACCTTCATTCAGCGAAAAAAACGAATCTTCAAGGTTTAAACGTGTAAAACCTCTATCTCCAGAAATTTCAGGAATCGAATTACAAACTGTAATTTCCAAACTGAATAATAATGTGTATAGAACCAGACAGCAAACAAATAAAATCCTTTTCATATCTTAGTCTTTCCAAACCTCACCACAGATATTAACAATTTTTACCATATTGTTAATATCTTTTTCAGCACAATCCACATCGTAATTTTTGGATATATTTTTAACTAATGTATAATCTCGTTTTGTCATTTGGAATATTTTAAATGGTTCCAAATTGAGAATGCAATTTTTAAATTCTGCAGTCATAGTTTTATGTGCAATTTCAAGAGTTGCAAATTCGATAACATATTTATCATCAAATTCTTCATCACCAATTTTAATTTCTGCATGCAAATGTACTTTATCCAATAATTTTGTAACAAAATTTTCGTGATAAATTTTGAGGAGATGTGGTGGGACAGAGTATACATTTATAAATAATTCAGTTTTATTATTGATCTCAAATCTTACGTGTCTATCTTGTATTTCCACTAACAATCTGGGAATGCTTAGAATATGGTTTTCATGACCAACAGCAGCTTTGAAATCTAATTCACCACCGATCTTGCTCTGTAAGAACTTCAATAATTCTATTGTTTTCATATTTCCCTCTCTTTTCCATAAATTGCTTTAGAAAGTGATTCGTCAAGACTTTACATTTTTTCTCCTCTCTTATTTATTACTTGACCTAATTCAATGAGTATTCTTTAGAAATATCATGGAGAATGCACAATGATAGAGAGAAAAAAGACAAAGGTTATTAGAGTTGGTAATGTTGCTATCGGTGGCAATAATCCAATTTCAATACAATCTATGACCACAACAAAAACAGCTGATGTGAAAGCAACTGCACAGCAAATTAAAGAACTCACAATTGCCGGTTGTGATATTGTTCG
>JABIME010000255.1 GCA_018654125.1 Candidatus Cloacimonadota bacterium | reverse complement strand
TAATTTCCATACATTTTTAGTACATCTAATAAATTTCAATTATATATTTATTGTCAAAAGTTTTTATATATTTAGTTGATATAGCTGAATCACAAGATCTTATAATCATATCGAAATTTTGTTCAGTTTCTTTTTCAGCATTCGTATTACATGGTCTTTTTCTCTTATTATTTCTTCATGTTTAACAATTGTCTGCTGATATTTTTTGCTAACAATATCTTCATAAGCTAAAATGAATTTGAGAGAGAGCTTGATCCTATCGGTGAGCTGAACCAGTGCAAGTTTATCTTTTTTATTATAAAGCGATTTATCTGCCTTTTTACCAAGAGCTAAAAACCATTTGTGATCTGGGTCATTAATTATTGGAATTATCATTGAGAAGCTGGAAATCTCTTGTGGGTTTTCATTTGTAGCACCATTATTTATTTGGATCCTATTCTCTAAAAGCAATAGATGAACATCATCTACTTTAGAGTTTTCTATTACATTGCTTCCTCGGATCTCATTGAATTTATATGCTTTCATATCGTTATCATAAGATATCAGTGCAACCTTTGTAAGCTTTAACCTTAGTATCAGGTTCTCGCAGATATACTCCTCAAAACCTTCCAACACACCTTCTTCGGAAATGTTATGAGTAAAAGTTTCTGTTTTCTCTAAAAAGTCAAGCTCACTTGTATTCAGCTTTCCATCAACCAGTTTTTCAATTTTACTGCGTACAGGATTGAAAAGAGCTATCATTCCAATAGTTACAGGAATTCCTGCAATAAATTCTGAGCCAACGAATTTTCCAAATAGACCTTGCAGTATTTCTCCCAACGAGTAATCTACCAAACCAAACACAATAACAAAAACCACACCAGTAATTGTGTAGATCAGTGTACTTCTAATTCGTAAGCCCATTACGGTTCCGGTGAGTAAACTCCAAGTAAATGAGCCTAAGAACCAGAGGAATCCTAAGAAGAATCCCATAATGGGTATCATAACCAATATTGCGATGAAGATCCCTAAAAATTCGGAATAAGAATTTATCACCAGTGAAAGTCCGGTTAGGTTAGAAATACCAGCGATCAAAACTATCACGAGTGCTATAATGAACATAAAAATAATCGAGATCATTGAAACACCGATCCCGCTGAATGCACCCCATAGTCTTCTTAACTCGATCGAACGATATTTTCTATATTCCTTTCTTAATAATAGAAATCCTTTAAACATCCAATAAGCTGACCATAGATGAACAAAATCAAACCCTTTTTTTAATAACAAACTCATGATGAAGCAAATAAGGAAAATAATTGTTGATGTTATATACAATTTCTTTATTTTTTTCTCTACACTCGATTTATAAACCATGAAATGGTAAAATAAAACTCCCCAAAAGGGAGATAACAAGATTGTCCAAACATAAGTTAGTGATTTACCTAATATCAGGTTTGGTGCAGGAGCAATTAAAAATAGAACGAAAAATACAATTAAAATATTCTCTTTGGCAGAGCTGTATTTTAATAACAGGAATGAATTGAAGAAAGCAAAGATAATTAATGCAATACTGCCCGAAAAACCGAGAATCCCAAATTTATTTATTTGTGAATCAACTTTTATGAACTGCTTATTAATAAGATTTGTAAGAGTGTCAATGAACACAACTTCGACCGAGTCTATGTTAATGCTTTCAAAATCTTCATCGTAGGCAATTTGTATTCCATGACGAAGATCAGATCCAAAAACAAATCTTCTGGTAAGATCATTTTCATCTTCTTCTTCGGATGCTTCCTCGGGTTCTGTTGTTGAATGAACAATTCTATGTGTATCTACTTTTGTTATTATCTTATTTTCAAATAGAACATCTAAAGAATCGTTAGTTGTTTGAACTACAATTCCATTCTCAATTTGGAATGGAAGTGTTTTATTAAAGAGATTTGTTGAAACTGATAGAATAAGATTTGCAATACATAAAATTAATAAGACAAAAAAAAGTATCCAAGCACTTTTCTTTAGAATTTCATAAATGTTCTCTGAAAGCATCATCCTCCCCCAAGACTCGAATCAAATTAGTTACCATTATTTTAGTGTCAAATAATTAATCAAATAAAGAATAATTATAAATATAAAATGGAAAGAATTTAGAAGTGTTTATAAATAAGTAATTTAAATGCGTTGACTCTATAACTTCTAGATTTTTTAAGACACTAAGAAAGTAATAAGTTCTGAATAAATGAATATTTTGTCATTCTGATGAGTCTTGCAAGTTGTTCTTTTAAAAAAGAATCTTCACCAATAATGAGATTCTTCGCTGAAGGTCTTTGTGAATTCGTCCTAAGAAAGACAGCTATTTTCCAATTTTACAGAACTCTTTAAGAAAATATGAAATTGAGGAAAAATGAGAAAAATTAAAAATATAGCTATCATCGCTCATGTTGATCATGGTAAAACCACTTTGGTGGATGGAGCTTTAAAGCATTCAGGAGTTTTCCGTGAAAATCAGAATGTTGCAGAGCGAGTAATGGATAGTAATGATCTTGAGAGAGAACGTGGGATTACCATTTTTTCCAAAAATGCATCTCTTACCTATAAAGACTATAAAATAAATCTCGTTGATACACCCGGTCATGCCGATTTTGGTGGTGAAGTTCAACGTATTATGAAGATGGTTGATTCTGTTTTGTTATTAGTTGATGCGTTTGAAGGACCGATGCCGCAAACAAAATATGTACTTAAGAAATCTTTGGAATTAGGAATAGATCCAATTGTTGTAATAAATAAAATTGATAGACCCAACGCCAGACCTGCTGATGTACTAGAGATGGTATTTGATCTGTTTGTTGAGCTTAATGCAAATGATAGTCAGTTAGATTTTCCTATTCTTTACGCATCAGGAAAAGATGGTTA
>JABIME010000254.1 GCA_018654125.1 Candidatus Cloacimonadota bacterium | reverse complement strand
CAACAATATCAACAAGTGTGATCGCACCTTCAGGAGCTGTTTCCATACATTTTAGAGATTCTGTATTATCATCAAAATCGCAAAGATCACAGATAGATTTTTTGGAAGTATACACTTCATTCATAATTGAACCAAACGGACATACAGCTACGCAGGATTGACAGCCGATGCACAGATTTGAAGCTCGAACAATAAAGCCATTATCATCCTTTTCTAAAGCTTCTTCCGGGCAGATTGCAATACAGGGAGAATCTTCACATTTTCTGCATGTAAATAACATCATGGCTTTTTCTACAATACTTTTCATTCCGATATTATTAGGATGATAATTATAAATACATTCACCAAAATTATATTTTCCATCTTTCGGATCTCGGAACTTTGCCAGATCAATTAATATTTTTTTACTCATTCTATCCGCCAAACTATATTATTTTTTATCGAATAAACTGCGAAATTCTATCATTTCCGATGTGTTTTTTATTTCATCATAAGTAAATACTGGACCGTCTTTACAAACATAGAGACTGCCCATTGCACAGTGGCCACATTTTCCCAAACCGCATGACATATTCGTTTCCATTGAGAGATAAATATTTTCTTCTTTCACTCCTAATTCCAACAAGCGTTTTGCTCCGAATTTCATCATAATTGGAGGTCCACAAACAATAGAAACAACTTCTTTAAAATCTGTTTTGATTTGATCTAAGAGAACTGTGACAACACCTTCAGTTTCATTCCAATCTTCATCTGCTTTATCAACACTTCTGAAAAGTTCTACATTTTTGTGGTTCTTTAGTTCATCGAACCAATCTTTGTAAATGAAATCGGCGGGAGTTTTTGCACCGAAACAAATATTGATTTTCTTGAATTTATCTTCCTCTTCTAAAAGTGTAAGAATTAAACATCGTAATGGTGCAAGTCCCACACCTCCACCCAAGATCAGGATTTCTTTTCCATAGAATTTTTCAATTGGATAACCTTTCCCGTAAGGTCCACGTATTCCAATAGTCTCCCCACCTTTTAGTTCATGCATTTTCCCAGTTACATATCCAGCTTTCATGATCGTGAGTTCCATTTTCTCTTTTACATACGGGGAAGAAGATGGAGTGTATGGTGCTTCACCAATTCCATCGAGTGTAACTTCCACAAATTGACCTGTTTTAAACTCGAATTCCTTATCGGCACTTATAAAAAAGGTTTTAATGAGCGGAGTTTCGGAAACAACTTTATCAACCTTATATTTGATTGGTTTATAGATATTTTTCTCAGACATTTTCCATCCCTTACTTACAAGCTTCGATTATTAATTCATTCTTATTGATCTTGCCAATACAGGCATCAATACATCTTCCGCAACCGGTACAGGCAATTTCATCGAACATATCCGGTTTATGCACAAATTTACAAAGATAGCGATTTTTTAAGCGGTTGTAAATTTTTTCGAGTGGATCTTCATCACCTGCTACCCGTTCAAATGATGGATATTGGCAGGCATCCCAAATTTTTACTTTTTCAAAATTTGCTTTATCTATCAATAAAAAGCAATGACAAGTTGGACAAATCACAGCGCAAGCTCCACAAGAAACACAATCTTTGGCAAATTTCTTCCAAACCACAGTACCTTCCTTTTGTAATGCTTTTCTTGTATCTTCTGCATTAGGAAGATCTTTGTGTTGCAATTTCAATTTCTCAGCAGTTTTTTCCCTTTTTCTTAAAATCTCTTCAGGAATTTCATCTATTTCTGTTAAATCGGTTACAAACTCGCTTAAGAATATTTCACCTTTTTTTGTATGAACTTGAAGAGTTACTTTATGATTGATTAACGAGAAAGAGATATCGCAATTCTTTTGTGGATATGGATTAATCCCATAACTTGTGCAGTGACAGTTTTTATCTATTTCATAACAATCTGATCCGATTAGAATTGTGTTCTTTCTTTTTTCCTTGTAATAAATATCTAAGAACTCTTCATCCAAAAATATTTTGTCCAAAAGATCTAACGCTTCCAAATCGCAATTGGGAACACCAAATATCACCTGCTGTAATTTTTTTCTCTCTTTCACAACGTTTTCTTTTATTGGAAAGAAAAAAGCTTTGAGAGGTGTTGTTGGTTTAGCTTTGTTAAAACAAATTAAATCTAAATTGTTATCGGAGAGAAGTTCGTAATCTAAAAAATCATTTCTTTTGAAAGGGGCAAAAACATTTAATTTTGCAGAAACCAAGCTGAGAATTTTCACCCACTGTTTCAATGAAACAGAGTATGCTCTCATATAATCTTCCATTTTTTTATTTATATTTGTGAATCCGCATAAACACGACTTCACACAAATATTCTTAAATGAAACTGCAAATTCATTCGCAATAAGATAGTGAGTATTTATTATTGTCAAATACTTTTTTTTGAGTCTTCCTTTTGCTGTATTTATTTATATTTAATAATATTTATAATTGTAATTTTCTATAAATAGACTCTTTAAAATTTTGTTTGGTAACTTCCAATTTTATTTGTTTTTTGATACTAAGCTGATGGTCGAAATAAAAAAAAGCCGCACGATAACTATCGTACGGCTTATAAAATCATGGGGTGGATGATGGGATTTGAACCCAAAAACCAATTTACTTTTTATTGACACCTTTTATTTGTTTTGATTTCTTTGCATCAGTCTTTATTATTAGTGGATTTAGATAGAATATAAAAAGTATGTATTTTTGATTTGTTTTGATTTTCGTTGTGAATTTATTGAATGCTTTTGATGAAATTTCACAACGATTTTCACAACGATTTTCAAAAAACATAGCCGTTGATTTAACTGGGGAGTTAAAAAATGAATGAAAAATTGATGAATGAAATCCGATATTATAACAAAAAATCACCCTACAAGATTAAATATCGAAAGAGAAAGAATGATTATGCTTTATATCTCGATCTTCAACGTAAAGATATTAGAAGCACAATTAATCTGAATCTTTACGTAACTGGCAAAATATCATATCTAAATACTGACTTAGATACTCTTAAGAAGGCAGTGAAAGATCGAGAAGTAAAAAATGAAGAGTTCGAATTAGGAAAAACCTCTCCCTCACTTTTAAGAAAAAAATTGCAGGAATCTGATGTAATAAAATACATCTTAAACATTGCTGGTGAACAAACAGTATTGAGTACAAGAAAGAACTGGTTAAGCTTAAATAAACATCTAAATCAATTTAGTATACACAAGACATTGAAATTCAAACATATAGATAGAAACTTTTGTAAATCGTTTGCTTCATATCTTATAAGTAAATTATCCCCGAACACTGCAAATGTTTATTTTGGAAAATTTAAACAAATGTTATATTTAGCTGTTGATGACAAAATATATGAAATCAATCCAGCAGTTAGTGGATCACGCATTACGATATCCAAGAAGAAAACTGTAAGAGAATTTCTTACACTTGAGGAAATTAAGCAGGTATATGATACAAATTTTCATTTAAGACAGCTAAAGAATGCGTTTGTATTTTCTTGTTTCACTGGACTTCGGTTTGTAGATACAAAGCAAATTAGGTTTGAAGATATAGTTGATTCTACTTTGATTTTCACTCAAAGTAAAACTGGTGAACCAGTTAGAATCAAACTACATTCCATTGCACAGGAAATTGTAGCTCTGCAAAAGGCTATACTGAATAGAAGAACTGGATTGATCTTTGAAATTCCGAATTATGAATACAGTAGAATAAAGATGCACCAGCTAATAGAGAAGGCAGGTATTAATAAACACATTACTTTCCATTGTGGACGTCACACGTTCGCTACATTATGTTTAACTTATGATATAGATATATTCACTGTAAGTAAACTTTTGGGACATACAGACGTCAAAAATACACAAATTTATGCAACTCTGATCGATAAAAAGAAAGACCAGGCAATAGATAAATTGCCGTCGTTTTAGGAGGAAGGATGTCAACCAATAGAATTACTGAAAAGATTAACAAGATTGATCGGGATAGAAAAAAAAGAACCAAAGAAGTACTATCTAAGATAGAACAATCTATGAACAAGTTTGAATATTACAATAATTATCTTGATCGTCTTAAGAAAAAACATCTGAATTTAGGTATTGAAAAAGTGAAACATTATTTTAGTGAGAAAGAATTAGAATACTTTAATATAAACGAAAATAAGTTTAACGATAATAACAAAAAAAGACTAATAAAAATTATAGCTAATAAACAAAATGAAATAAATAGTATTCAAATTAAAATAATAATTGCTTTAAAGGAATTAACTTATAAAATTAATCAGAAATATGAAGCAAATAAAGAAATTATATATTACTATCTATATGAGCAAGATTTAAGTGAAGAAATACTTAAAATCAGAAATGAGACTACTACACCGACTCTCATATTCAGTGAAAACAATGAAATAGATGAATTTTCAAAAAAAATCATTGAAATGAGAAACGAAAACACAAAAATTAATGACATATCTGAATTTATTTCAATAAAACTTATCAGCCAATATGAAAATTTGGAAAATGAAATAGAAAACAATAGAAAGCAAATTAGTACTCTATCAGAAATGAGTGTTTTTGTAGATGCGTATTTCGAATTTATTCCTATTGTTATTTCATCGTTACCTGTTTTTGATTTTAGTTATTATGATTCGAATGAAAAAAGTAACAAAAAAAGTCAATTCCCTCTTGTAAAAAATTGTACAATTGATGTTATACAATTAGCGTATTTCTATATCCATAATAATTTCTTCCGTAATGATTTTGTAGAAGAATATAGTATGGCTCTTAAAGCAGCTGCAGAAGATGATAAACCAATTATTATGACAAAAGAAGGTGTTATGGAACTTGTGGATGAATTGAAAAAACCCAAGCGATCAATGAATCCACTCATTGAAGAGTATATAGGTGATGATGAATTTACAGTAGGTGATATTTCTTTGACGATATTAACTGAAGAAATGATGGAACTTAAAATAAAAAAGAAGCAACCTACTACATTAACTTACAAAGAATTTATGTTTGCACGTAAGGCACGTCAAAAAGGGGAAATAGTGCCTTTAAAAGAATGGATAACACTCCTGGATTTGGTGAAATACAATATATCCTCACAGAAAGTCGTAAAACGAGCATATATTTCTAACTTAAACATCAAGTTAAAGGAACAATTTGGTTTGGAAGAAGATTTTTTTGAATTAAAAGAACAAATTAACGGTCACAAAATTTATAATCCAAGATTTACTTTTAAAGATAGATTTTATAATCCAGATAAAAAAACCATATAAATATCATTTTTTTTTCAAATCTCGTAACAGTTACAAATTTTAAAGCACGTAAACTTCATTTTTATCTTTTTTAACTATTTAGGAAGACTTTAGATTAGTATCATGTTTTGCCTATTTTCTATAATACTTTTTGTAACAGTTACACAACAGGTAAACATCTATCTCTTTGCAAAATAATGATTTACGACACCCTTAGCTTTTCATCATTTTGTCTGTGTAGTTTCATTCGTCAAACTACAAAAAGAATAATGTGAGGTTTTTTTATGGAACAAAAAGCAAAGAATCAAATCGAGAGTCCTTGGTTAACAGTAACAGAGTGTGCAGACTATTTGCGACTTAAAACATCAACAATATACAGTTATCTACATCAAAAGAAATTAAGACATTATAAGCTTAATGGCAGACGTATCTACTTTAAACGTGAGGATTTAGATAAGTTTATTATGGGTGTAGATAATCTGAATTTGTGCAAAACTGCTACGCAGATCGAGCAAGAAGCAATCAACAATATTATTTCCAGCAAGTGAGGTCAATATGGATATCAAATATATTTGTCAGGAATGTGGAAAGCGTAACCAGAATAAGCTAATCAACAAAGCACTTTATGATGTTCGCTGTTCAGATTGTGGTTCAGTTTTGATTAAAGGTTCTTATAAACCAGATAAATCTAAATAAGTTACTTTACAAAAGGAAAAAACAATGAAGAATTTAATCAGTGAACAATACAGACATCTTTTGTATAAGGATGAATGCAACGATCAATTTCTACTTCTTAAGAACATGGAAATCTACCGGAAATCAGAAACTATTCTGAAAGTAATATGCTGGTCATATAAAATCTACTCCCAGTTGAAAAAAGAAGGTGTGATTTTTAACGAATGGGAGACAGATGAGAAACTATATTCCTTTGAAACAGATAACCCAATATTACCCCATTTATTTGCAACTGGAAGCCATTCTCGAAGAATTTTTAAGAATGGTCGCTGGTTGAATAATAAAGAAAAGAGATTAGGGCATCGTATTTACCCATTCAACCCTAAAATAGATTAAAGGAAAAACAAATGAATAAAAAAATTGAAATAATAGGAATGAAGGTAATTAGTAAAGGCAATCTAATCGCTACAGTATCAATCAAAATTTACGGAATGATTATCAATCAAATGAGAATAATTAAATTGAATAATGGATTAAGGGTTGATGTTCCGTTATTGCACTGGGTTGATCGTGGTGGTCATTACTACGAGAAAGCAATTGAATTAAAGGATGAATTACTTGAACTGATTGAAAAGGAAGTGATAGATGAATACAGGAAACGAAAAGGTAAGTAATAATCCAACTACATATGATAGAATTTCAGGTGGATATTACATAAAGGCAAGGCAAATAAAAAATAGCTGGATTACTCATTCAGCACCTGTTGTTCGTGAAGTTTGGGATTACTTATTGAGAGAAGCAAATCATAAAGATGCAAAATACAACGGACTCACGATAAAGCGAGGTCAGTTGTTTAGAAAATATTCTGAAATCAGGGAAAATTTATCATGGAATATCGGCTACAGAAAAGAGCAATATAGCGAAAATCAGATGAAGGTAGCTATGAAGAACCTAAAGAAGCACTCAATGATTAAACTAATGAAGAAACCAAGAGGTTGTCTCATAACTGTATTAAATTATGACAAATACCAGACACCAGTAAATTATGAAGCAACCAGCGAAGCAACTAACGAAACAACCAACAAGCAACCAACAAGCAACCAATGCTTACCATCCATTAACAAGAATGATAAGAAGAGTAATAATGAAAAGAAAAAGATATACCGAAAATTCGCACATCTTTCATTATTAAAATCAGAATTTGAAAACTTAAAAGATAAAGGAATAACTAAAGAGCAGATTGATGATTTATGTGATAGGATAGAAAATTATAAAAAGAACACAAAATACAGTTCACTTAATTTAACAATTCAAAGCTGGTATAAACATGATAAGAAAAACAATTTGTCTGATATAGACAACTCTGTGGGGAGTATGTAATGAAGGAATACAAAAATGCACAAGCTTTAGCTTTATCTGCTTGTCTAATATCAGAAGTAGCTGTAACTAAAGTTATTGAGAAATTAACAATAGACAATTTCTCAGAGCCTGAACTTAGAAATATATTCAAAGCAATAAATAGTCTATTCTCAAAAAACACGAAAATTGACATCTTAACATTATCTTCTGAAATAAAGAAGCTTGGAATGGAAGTAAGCGAGAGTTGGTTATATAAAGATTTTGAGGATGCTGTGTATTCTGACGATCATATAGACGAACACATAGATTTAATATCAAAATATACCCTAATGAATAATGTTAAAAAGTTGACTGCGAAGATAAATAATAAAGTCGGTGCAAACGAACCGATTGAAGATACTGTTGATTTTGCAATTGAAAGTTTTATGAATATAGATACTAAAAATGAAGAGTTTGTATTTACTGTACAGGAAGCAGTAGTGTCGGCAATAAAACAAACCGATAATATCCATAATAACAAAGTACATATTGGATTGCATACGAACATTTATGATCTTAATAAAAAAGTTATATTCAAACCTGCTGACCTAATCGTAATAGCCGCCAAGAAATCAGTCGGTAAAACAGTTCTACTAAACCAGATTGCTTTTTTCAATGCTCGTAGAGGCAATAAAGGCGTTCTTATCAATCTTGAAATGCGGAAAGAAGATATTATAAATCGTGAAATTGCAAGAATAGGTGAAATAGATTATGCCGATATCTCGATGGGTAAAATGAATAAAGAACAACTTGAAAGATACCAGAAAGCAAGTGAAGAAATATCACAATATCCTGTCATTATATCAACTAAACGAGGCTTAACTGTTGCACAAATCCACTCTAAGTTATTAATGTTAAAGAATAAATTGGGTAGGTTAGATTTTGTTATAATTGATTATATCCAAAAGATAAGAACACCAAAAGGACATTCAAGGCAAAGAGAATTAGCCAATTTATCAGAAGAATTTGGTGCAATGGCACAGCACTTCAATTGCCCTTTCTTTATCGGTAGTCAAGTAAACCACGAAGGAATAACGAGAGAAGCAGAAGATTTAGAAAACGATGCTGATGTTGTATTGAAATTAAGAAGAGAAGTGTTTGAATATAAATCTAAATTTATAAAAACAACACATTTCCCAAAACTTAATGGCAAAGAAATGCCAGAAGATTATGCCACATTACAAATAACAAAGAATAGAAATGGGCGAACAGGTGGTATAGAATTACAGTCTGTTTTAGCTTTTCAGAGATTTGAGGATTGGATCAAAGCGCTTTAGAGACAAAAATGAAAAGGAAATATGTGTGCAAGGAGGAAATGAAATGCCAACACAAAAGAATGTTAAAACACCTGAGTTACTATATGAGTATTTTGAGAAATACAAAAAATATTGTAAGAAGAATCCAAAGCAACAGAATTATTGGAATTCTAAAGCAGGAAAACAGGTTAGTGTGGATCGAGAAGTACCATATACTTGGAGCGGATTCGAAATCTGGTTAAGGAAAAATGGGATATTAGCCAAATTAGATGATTATAAGGCAGATAAAGGTAACAGATATTCCAAATATGCGGATATCATACGCGCGATAAATAGTGAGATCTATGAAGATAAAATTACTGGAGCAATGGTTGGTATATACCAGCATAATATTGTTGCAAGAGAATTAGGGTTAATCGACAAAAAAGATATGCGTACTCAATATGAATTGAGTGAACAACGTAAAAAAGATATTCAAGGATTTATTGAAGACTTATCATAACTTGTTTAGGAGATGAGGTGTATGAAACCTTCCCATTTGTTACACACTATCAAAGACTATTATTCTTGACACACAAATCTTATTATCCATTTTATTACTGTATTTAATTTTACATTGGTAATTGAACATTATATGAAAATCAAAGAAGTGTAGTATAAACAGGAAAAAAGTTAATGCGAACTAAAAGTTGGAGTTAATGCGAACTTTTACAATAACTATAGGTTGGTTATGCGAACTTTTTTGTAGTTCGTGGCGTACATATGTTACGTGCTATTTTAGTTGTTGGTTTGTGGTGTAAATCTATGCTGATTAAACACTTATTCGTTAAATAGTTAAAAAATAATTTGACAGGTTTTATGATTGAAAATAAGTTTGGCATTGGTTATGAATTAGTGGTTGACGCTTGTGCTACCGATGTCTTGTATGTTGGTTGTGTTGGTTAAGACATTTGAGGACTTGGATTTTTTTTCTGAGTCCTCTTTTTTGTGGCGAGGTCGGCGAGGTTGCATAAGTGGTTTAAGGCAACTGATTCATAACCAGTAGTGGCGGAAACGCCACCGTGGGTTCAAATCCCACCCTCGCCGCCATCTTTCAATCATTAAAGCTATATTTGTTTTTAAAAAACTCTCCCTGTTAGGGATACAAAAATTGAGGAATGAGTTATGCCAACAAGCGAAGAAAT
>JABIME010000253.1 GCA_018654125.1 Candidatus Cloacimonadota bacterium | reverse complement strand
TATTGTTTATTATTTGGCATTTATTTCACTTAAAATTCTATTTCGGTCGGATCATTCTCTTTCGATACAACTTTCCATTCTTGTTCTTCATGATCGAAATCGGTAATTTTATCTAATGCAAGCTTCATATATTTACCAGTTGCTGTAACTGCGATAGATCCATCAGGTAAAAGTAGTTCACCAGAGCCAAAGAAAAAGCGTTTATTCTGCTCAGTTATTCTGCCTACAACTCTCAGCTCTACATCGTATGGAACAGGTTTCTTGAATTTTACATTTAGTTCAATTGTTACACCCCAGATATTCTCATTTTCTATCATGATGGCTCTACCAATTGTTTCATCTAAAATTGTGCTGGCGATTCCACCATGTAATCTACCCGGATAGCTCTGATGATTTTCGCAAGGTTTAAAGATCGCAACAAGCTCGTCGTTCTCCAATTCATAGAATTCAGAGTGAATACCAAAATCATTCTTTAATCCGCAAACAAAACATGATTTGCTATTCTGGTGTTTTTTTCTTACTTTGTGTTTCATTGTAAGTTTATTCTTCTTCCTTCTTCTTCGTTCCAATAATAATTGAAGCAGGAAATAGAATCACATAAGCTATTATTAGTAGAATGGGTGAGATCGTATTGTCTCCTGTTCCCATGATGATATATCCTGCAACTGTGGTTAAAATGGCTACAATCAATAATACTACGTTAATTTTATTGAATACAAATTTCATGTTTGACTCCTTAATAATTACTTAAAATTTCTTTAGAAAGTTGAACTGATTTATCATTATTATTCAGTTCTACTGCTAATTTAAAATACTTTTTTGCTTTTTTGTTTTTATTTAAGCTACGAAATATTTCACCAAGATGATAAGCAATTTCACTATTGTTAATCTGTTTTGAAAGAGGAACCTTCATTGCTTCAAGTGCTTCATTGTATCTTTTTTGTTTGTAATGAAGCCACCCTAAACTATCCCATATCATTTCACTTTTCGGTACTAATGTAACCGCTTTTTTCAAATATTTTTCAGCTTTATCATATTCATCTTCAACCTCATAAAGAGCAATAAAGTAACCGGTGGCATTAAGTAACTCAGCATTTTCCGGATAGATTGCTATTCCTTTTTTTAGGATGATAAATAAATTTTCGGGAGTATCGAACAATTCACCAAGTAGTGAACATGTTGTGAAAGTAGAAATATGCGGTTCTGGATTGGTCAAGATCTCTTCTTTATACACCGTATAAGCTAATGAATCATGCCTTGTTTCGAGAAGTAAATTTGCTATGAGTTCATTTAAGGTAAGCTCCATTCCTGTAATTTTTACCAATAACTCTTTGGCTTTTGCAATATCCGCAGAATTTTGAAGATAAGCAATTGCCATTGGCAGATTCAGATTATTTTCATCAATAAAGTCATCGGAAACTTTATCAAGGAATTCAATTGCTGTTTTTTTTTCGTTAAACTCTGTGTAGAATACTCCCATTAAATAATTTGCTTTATTATCTTCCAGCAGATCATGAAGTTCTAATAATAACCTGTATATTTGCTCTTTCTTAGAGGGTACATCAAATAGGGCATCAGAAAAAAGGTGGTGATAAATTACTTCGATATCATCAGCTTTAGCCAGACATTTTGCTGCTTGTATATAATTACCAACAGATAAATATAGATCCGTAAAATATGTATAGAATGATGTTGTAAACTCTTCTTTAAGTTTACCAGATTCTTCAATTACTAGCCCAGCCTTGATACCTGTATCAAATTTATTTCTATTTATTGCAGAGAAGAAGAGATATTTAAGAACATCATGAGTTCCAATTTCAAAACAGATGGAGCTATTCATCAAGACTTTATCAAACATTTTTAGAGCAAAATATCTTCCTATTAAAAAAGTTTTGATTGGAGAAGATAGATCTCTTTCATTATCAATATGAGACTGTATCATTTCAAGAACTTTATCATACAATCCAAGTTTTTCATAAGCAGTAAGTAAGGGTGTTAGGGTTTCCTCATCATTCCATTTATCATAGGCCTTGCTAAATATTTCAAGGCTCTTCAAGGAGTCTACTTTACTGTATAGATCGGCAATTGCCAGAACAAGTATTTTTTCATCCCAAGGTTGTTTCAAAGCCTTTTTTAGTAGCTTGATATCTCCAGATTTGTTTGTTTGTTGTTGGAACACATAGTAGGCTATAAGACTCCGCATTGTGGCTTGGGTTTTTAACGCTCTCTTAAAGCAGGTTTCTGCCATTTCATTTTGCTGATCATTTTTATATGCATCTGCCATTATGGAATAAATTTTTTGGGACTCTAAATTCATTTCACAATAGTCTTTTCCAACTTCAATAATTTTAGTATTTGCTGATGGATCATAATATGCTACCAATGCTAATGCTTCTAACAAAGTTTCTTTTAAATATACACTGTTAGAATCAGCTTCAACAGCCTTTTTGTACAATTGAATGGCACTATCAAAATCATTTTGTAGTATTGCCTCTTTTCCAAATAGAAAATAATTTTCGGCAACAAAATTTGGTTGAGTAGGTATACTTTTATTTGCTGCGCATCCAGCAAAAATTATTGGAATGAGCAGAAGGTAAAAAACTTTTTTCATGGAAACTAGAAAGTCATGTTGTAAAGGAGTGAGATAGACCTATCGCAACCTTGAGTAGACGGGTTATTTAGAAGAAGATCGTAAAATGATACTTTAAGAACTAGTGATTCTGTGAAATGTAGATCAACAGAAGCATTAAAAAATCCTCTACCCTTCATTACATCAGCATCGTTATCATTCCAACCGGTATCATATTCTGCTAATAATACAACCATATCGCCTATTGTTTTATCAAAACCCAAGAATAGATTTGGCTCATCATCTTTATCTTCATTTTCCAAACTATAGTTTATTCCACCATGAACTCCAATATTTCCAAATAGGAAGAAATTCTTGCTTGCAGTAATGTAAACGCCCTTAGATTTTATATCATAACGACTGCTGTTATAATTGCCATGACCTTGTGAATCATAACCAATTGCGATGGCAGGAAGCTGATTGTTTTCATCCATTAATCGTATTTTAGCATTGAATTCAACTCTGTCATGCCACTGGGGAGATTCATTGCCTACGATCTCTTCCGCTCCGTAATTTACACCGAACATAAAGCGAGGAAAAAGGCCGACTCTCGTTCCAATTAGCAATCCATTATTTTTATAGATCTTTGCAGAAATCTCTGCTTCACCTTGTTGTAAAATTCCGGCTGTAGGTGTGTCTATTAAAGTGTTTAGCTCAAATGCAAAGACACTTGCTGAAATTATTAAAAGGATAAATATGATACTTAGTTTTCTCATTTCAATTCTCCTTGATTATTTTTTGTTTTAGTTTCAATGTGTTACTTATAATTTCTAATTCATAAAGAGCATCCAGCTTTTCCCCATCAGGATGATATACCGAATTATCTACAAGATAAGCCAGTTCATTGATCTCATCATAAAAGGCAAAGCTTTGAAAAGCGCCTCCAACAGAATGTTTTTTATTCTGCCATCTTCCTGTTAACCGCCAGCCTTTGTTCCCTGCAAGCTCATACTTTTCTGTTTTTACATCTCTATCAAAGAACTCATCTTCATCATAATATTTCCAGCTTATGTTCTTGCGAGTCTCTTTAAGCCAATCCCTTCCAAACTCATCTTTGGGGATTTTTTGATAATACACTGAAATATATCTGTCCGGTTTATTTCTTAACCGAGCAATGAATGAAATGAAATTATTTGCTGTATCATTTTTGTAAAGTATATATTTTTTGGGAAGTTTTAGTGACCATGGGAATGTTTTAAATCTGTCATCAGAATAGATAGAAGTTTTATACAGTTGCCTTTTGATCCTATCAAACAGCTTATTCTTAAAAAGATCAAAAATATTATGTGATTGTAGAATGTTGAATTTTAACAGATTCGGTTCATTACTTCCTAAAACAAAAAGTACAAACTGATCATTTGCCCAAACATTATCTTTTGTGTACATTCCAACCAGATTTTCATTTACTTCGCTTTCTACTATAGAACCCATTATCTCTTTTATGTAAGTTGATACTTCATCGGTTGATTCCAGATCACAGAAGAAAATGAGATTATTAAATTTATAAAAATTATCCAGATTATCTATAGGTGCTCTTTTAACTACGAATACTTTCTCATTCTCTGTTGTAAAGCGAAGACGTTCCAATGTCTTAACCAAGTGGCCTTTAGCATATTTCCAAACATTATCATCAGCAAAAACATAAACAGTCTGTTTGTGTCCCCAAGCCATTGGCTTATGAGGATCTATTCCTTTAGCCTTTGTTTTATGAATATTATCCTTTTGAGAACAGCTCATAATTAGGAATAGAATAATTCCTAATATTACAATCTTAATTCCTTTCATTAGTTACCTTTGCGTGCATTTGGAAAGAGATATGTTACGCCGGATAGAACCGTAATAACTGCTGTTATCCAGAAGAAAATATTAAACCCAAATTGAAATTTTGAATGATAAGTTGGAATAAATGGATATAGTAAAGAATAATAAACCAGTGCTGAAATTATTCCTGTTAATTGGAATGTTGTTTTTACCTTTCCCCATACATTTGCCTGAATGTAGATCTTCTTCATTGTATAATATTGCCTGAGTAGTGTAATAAATACTTCTCTAAACAGAATTATATAAAACACATAAACATTCATCATTTTCATAGGTTCAGAAATTAAAGCCACCAATGCTAACAAGGTGAGGAACTTATCGGCAAGCGGATCCATGATCTTCCCAAAATTAGTAACTACACCAAACCTGCGAGCTAATAAACCATCGAAAATATCTGTAATACTGGCAACAATAAATACAAATGTAGCCCACTGAAAATTGTATTTAAGATCAGAGTAATATATAAGCCAAAAGAAAACGGGAACCAGAACTACTCTAAAAAGAGTTAAGGAATTCGGGATATATTTTTTCATTTTAAATTTTCTCCTAAAGCTAATCCTGCGAATAATGAACTGATAATTATAGTTAACAATTCTATTCCGAAGAAGCGATAATCTATTTCTACCGATAGTAACTGAAAATATTTCAGTGCATAATAAATCGCGAAATTAAGAATTATTGGAATGAAACAAATGTATAATGAGTTTACGAAAAATTGCTTTCTCCGCTTTCTAAAATGACCACCGGATGAGTGAAATATCTTCCAAAAAGTATTACTTTTCATCTCAAAATGAATTCGGAAGAAAATTGAGATGAACAACATGAAAACAATAAATCCACCAAACGCAATGTAATATCCATTAGTAAGAATTGTTATTTTATTCTGTATACTTTGCCACTTTGCAACATCAAAATAATGTATGACTTCGGGAGTGTATTCTAAGAGTGTTCTTTCTAATTCAAGTTTCTGTTCAATTTGGAATTTTCTGCCGTTAAAAGATATCTGCATTGCTGTTGGAAGCAGATACGACCTTAATATTTCATTACTGTCATCTAAATCATAATTGCTAATAAGCGTTTGTGCAATTACTGAATCTTGAATAATTATTACTTCGTTGATATAGTCTTCTTTTTCGATTCTTGATTTCAATTGTTCAAGCGTATTCTCCTGCATAGAAAGAATCATCATTTGGGAATCAGAAACACTATTTTCAAAAACATCTTTCTGGAACTCATACCCTAAATGAAGTAAATTCCAACTCAGAAGAGTTATAAAGATAACTATTATTTGAAAGAAAATTCCCTTTTTCACAATTTCACCATTTTACTATCTTGAATCCTGTAATTAACATCAAAATTATCTAACTTTTTTTTTGAAGTTGCAATTACTGAAGTTCCACTATTCAAGGCAAAATTACAAATTTCTAGAGCTGTTATCATATTCTTATCATCAAAATAATTTTCAAGATCATCAACCAGAATAATTTGCGGAAGCTGGATAACTGCCCGAATTAGCTCAATAAATTTTTTCGATGAAGATGAAAGAGTTTTAACTTTAAGACCAATTTTATCGCCAAGTTTAGCCAACACGCATAACTCCATGATCTTCTGTTTTTGTCTGGCAGTAATTTTTGGAAGTGGAATAATAATATTCTTCCAAACAGACTCATTCACAAGAAGGTGAGATGTGTTATTAATAAGAATTGTTTTCTTCTTTTTCTTATAAAATAAGGCAGATTTATCTTTAATCATGATCTGTCCGCCATAATCAAAATAATCTCCATGTATTGATCGCAATAAAAGTGATCTTCCAGTATCGTTATTCCCAAAGATATTCACTCTCATGCTGCTTCCAATTAGCATCTCGTTTATCAGCATGAATTTTTCATTTTCTCTGGATAAAGAAAATCCTTCAATCTTAAGCATGAACAAGCTCCACAATAATTTTACTTTTATTCTTTTCTGAATCTAAAACAAATTTTTTCATAACTTTCAGGTCAACCTTTTTTGCAAAATTTACAAGATCATCTTCACGATTCTGTGGATAAAGAATAAAAGCATTACCTTTTTCTTTCAAATTTCGTTTTACGCATTCCAGAATATCCATCATATTACAGGTTATTTCATGCCTTGAAATTGCTCGCTCTTCTATTGGGCTAATTCTTCCTTTTTTATTAGGAAAATACGGAGGGTTAGAGATGATAATGTCATATTTTCGTGATGAGGTAAATTTTCGGAGATCTGCTTCCATAAAGGATGGAGATGTTTCAGATAGTCTGACATTATCATTACTGAGTATTACTAAATGATTTTGAATTTCAATTCCCAGTATTTTCCAATTTGGATGATAATGAGATAGCATAATAGAAACAATACCGTTTCCACTACCTAATTCCAGTATATCATTACTTTGCCCTAAAACTTGCTTAGAAATAGTTTCAACAAGAAATGCTGAATCTGAAGTTATTGAGTGTCCATCTTTTGATTGATTTATAATCTTATTAAATGGAAGTTGTACGGGAGTTAGCATGGCCAATTATTTTTTTGTATGTCCAAATCCATTGCTACCACGAACTGTTTCATCAAGTTTATCTGTGATTACAAAATTGATAGATTCATGACGTGAAACAACCATTTGCGCAATTCGTGTATGGGTAGATATTGTGAAATCTGATTTCCCAAAATTAAATAAGATTATTTTTATCTCTCCTCTATAATCCGCATCGATAGTACCTGGTGAATTAAGAACACCTATTTGGTGTTTAATGGCAAGTCCGCTTCGAGGGCGGATCTGAGCCTCAAATCCTGCAGGTAAAGAGATAGCAATTCCAGTTGGGATAAGGGCAACTTCTCCGGTTTTAACGATCATCTCTTCTTCATTACTTGAATAGAGATCATAGCCGGCAGAGTGCTCCGTCATACATTTAGGAAGTTTCGCGAGTTTATCTATTTTTTGAATTTTTACTTTTAACATTAAGTCCTACCTTAATAATAAAATAGGGCTTCCATAGAAGCCCTGCAAATTATATTCTCATTATTTAATTAAAATTTTCTTGTATGAATAAAATCACATAGCATTAACAGCAGCTCAGCTTTTTCTCCGTATGGTTCTAATAGAGTTTTGGCTTCTGAAATTAATTTTTCTGCCATTTGTCTTGATTTCTCTAAACCATAAACAGCTGGAAATGTAGCTTTTTTTGCTTTTGAATCTTTACCTACAGTTTTTCCTAGATCTTCAATAGATCCCTCAATATCAAGAATATCATCAACGATTTGAAAAGCTAATCCAATCTTCTGTCCAAAACTCTCCATACGTTTTTGATCTTCTTCTGGAACTTCTGCCAGCATACAACCAAAACGAATTGGCAGAGTTATCAATTTACCAGTTTTATTATTATGAATATATTCAAGCGTATCTTTTGTTATTTTTTTACCCTCACTTTGGATATCTATCATTTGTCCACCGATCAACCCTGAATGTCCGGCATCAGTAGATAGTTCTTTAATAAATTCTAACCTAAGTTTTTCATCAACTTCTTCTGCATTTGCAATTGCCTGAAATGCGTAAATGAGAAGTGCATCTCCAGCGAGCAGTGCAATATCAGAACCAAATAGAACATGACAGGCTTTTTTGCCTCGTCTATATTCATCATTGTCTATCTCGGGAAGATCGTCATGAATTAATGTGTAAGTATGCAACATCTCTATTGCGCCGGCAACCATAAGTGTTTTATCAATATTATCTTTAAATAGTTTGTAAGTATTTATCAGAAGATATGGGCGTAATCTTTTTCCACCTGCAAATAAAGTGTGACGAATGGCTTTATGTATTTGTTTAGGATACTCATCTTTTCTAGGTAGGAAGCGATCTATGGCAATGTTTACCAGTTCGCGTTTTTCTTTTAGATCTTTTTTTAAGACCATGTTCTTTGTGCTCATATTTCCTCGTTGATGTTTTCTGTTTTATGCATTTTTTTTGTTAAAACTTCAATTTTATTTTCAATTTTTTCTAATTTAATATTGCAGAAATCCGCAAGCTCGGAACCTTCTTCAAATAGATCAACTATTTTATCAAGTTCATCTACACCTTCTTCTAATTTGTGAACGATCTCCTCTAATCTTATTAAAGCAGATTCAAATTTTATTTTACCTTTCATATATAATTGTTAAGCTTGATTCCGTTTTATTTATTTGTGATAATAATATCATCTTCTAATTTGTTTAAATACTCGTAAGGATTTCTGTATTTATTATATCGCAGAACCTCAAAATGCAAATGACTTCCGGTTGAGCGTCCTGAATTTCCCATCTCTGCAATGATCTGCCCTCTTTTAACCTCATCACCTTTTTTAACTAAAATCCTGTTAAGGTGAGCATAGTTTGTCTGGTATCCAAATTGATGAGTAATTGCTATAAATTTACCGAAATACTTCTGCTGTCCTGTAGATGTTATTTTCCCATCGGCAGCCGCATATATAGGAGTTCCCTTAATATTTCCAATATCTAATCCATTATGAAAACTTCTTTTACCGGTAATTGGATGAGTACGCCATCCATAAGGGTCAGATATTCTTCCATAAGCGGGATAGATAGATGGAGTACTTAAATATAATTCGTCTTTTAGTTGAACCAGATCTTTCAATTCTTCATGTGTATCATAATCGAATTCTATCTTACCCTTAAGCTGAATTATCTTATTCAATGTAAGGGAATAATCATCACTCAGGGTTACATTTGAAGAAATAAATGTTGTATCTATTATTGGTGATCCACCAATTCCCATCTCTCTAATTTCTTTATTAATTGCTTTAAAATTTTTGTCAGAACGAACCTTATCTTCCCAGTTTTCCATCAATTTGAGTTTAGTTATTATTGAATCAATTTCTGTTGAGAGATTTACAAGTTTACTTTTAAGAACTACATTTTCGTTATATACTTCTTTTGCTTGAGCTATCTGTGTTTGATTGTGTATTATGAAGAAAATTGATCCAGCAAAAAACAGCAAAAAGACAACAGCCATTGCACATAAGAATAAGCCAACTTTTTTTGGCAAACTTATGTTTATAGGTCTAGAAGACTCTGTTGTCGATAACGCTATGTGCCATCTTTTTCTTACTGCCATATTACCCCATTAATTTTTTTCAACGCAAAAAAAAACGATTATAATGTCAAGTTAATTCAGCATCATAGATACTTATAACTCCCATTTTATCAAGGTTTTTCATAATAAAATCCTTGACCTAATACTGTGCTATTTTCTATGAATTCCACAATAAAAATTAATACTTGGGAGATGTTATGATAAAGAATTTTGAACAATTGATTACTAAAGTAAAACAAATGAAAAATAAAACAGTTGTTATTGCCGCTGCGCATACATCATCTGCAATAGATGCAGCAATAATGGCGAAGAAAGAGAATATCGCTGATAGCTTGCTAGTTGGAGATAAACAATATATCGATAAATACTTACATAAAAACTCACCAGAATTTGAGAACTATTTCATGATAATAGATACAGGTGAGGATCTTGAGCTGGCAGCTTCTGAATCAGTTAAGGCAATTCGAGACGGGAAAGCAGAGATTCTACTAAAAGGTAAATGTGCAACGGCAATTCTTATTAAAGCAGTATTAAATAAGGAAAATGGATTAAGAACAGGTGAAAATTTGAGTGATGTACTTGTTTATGAGCATCCAGAAAAATTGGTTTTAATGAGTGATGGCGGAATTAATCTGTATCCAGGAGTAAAAGAGAAAATATCAATAATAAAGAATGCCGTAAAAGTGGGACATGCTTTAGATAACTTAAAACCTAAAGTTGCACTTTTGGCAGCTGTTGAAGTTGTAAACACAAAAATGCCCGCAACTGTTGATGCAAATACAATAAAAGAGATGTATAAGAATGATAAGATCGATGATTGCATAGTTGAAGGTCCAATCGCTTTTGATGGTGCAGTAAGTAAAATGGCGGCTAAAGAAAAAGGAATAGAATCGGAAGTTGGTGGAGATGCAGATGTGCTTGTCGTTCCTAACATTGAAGCAGGAAATATTTTTGGTAAAGCACTTACATACTATTGTAAATATAGAGTTGCCCATGTTGTTATGGGAGCAAAAGTTCCAATACTTATCGCTTCTAGAGTAGATACAGCAGAAACTAAAATGCTCTCAATTGCTTTAGGTGTATTAAGCTCACAATAATTATGAAAATTAGAATCATCTGCTTAGGAAAAACAAAGCAAAAGTTCATCGAGGAAGGAATAAAAGAATATCAAAAGAGAATATTAAAATATACTAAATTGGAATGGAATATATTACCAGATGTAAAGCTAACTGGAAGCAAAACAGTAGAAATAGTTAAGGAACAAGAGGCCATAATATTAGAAAAAAAACTTCCGACATCATCTATAATAGTTGTTTTAGATGAAAATGGAAAAGAATTTTCATCCAAAAAATTTGCAGGATATTTAGAACAAAAATTGAATGTTGGAAAGGATATCACTTTTGTAATTGGTGGTGTTTATGGTCTTTCTAATAGAATTTTACAAAAAGCAGATATGATTCTTAGCTTTTCCAGATTTACATTCACACATCAAATGATCCGTTTTCTTTTAGCAGAACAATTATATCGCTCTTTCACGATTATTAAAGGTAAAAAATATCATTACTGATCTACTGGATTGTTTAAATGAAAATAATATTTCACACTAGTAAAATAAAAAGTTGCAATTTGTAAAAGATCGTTTATGCTTTTATTAAAAAATGGAGGAAACAGTGGAGAATAACATGGAATATGATGTAGCAATTATTGGTGGTGGTCCGGCAGGACTTTCAGCTGCTGTTTATGCTTCTCGCGGTGGAATGAAAACAGTTGTTTTTGAAAAAGCGCTTGTAGGTGGACAGATCACAACAACTGCAGATGTAGAAAATTATCCGGGATTTGAAAACAATATGTCTGGATTTGATATAGCCGATAAAATGAGAATTCAAGCAGAGAAATTTGGAACTGAAATTAAACAGGAAACTATTCAATCACTTAGCATGAATGGCTTTAAAAAATCTGTTAAAACAAGTTCAAATGAATATAATGTAAAATCTATAATTTTGGCAACTGGAGCAAATCCAAGAAAATTAGGAGTTCAAGGAGAAGCAAAATATACAGGACGTGGAGTTTCTTATTGTGCTACTTGCGATGGAGCGTTATATAGAGATAAAACCGTTGCAGTGGTTGGAGGAGGAGATTCAGCAGTAGAAGAGGCGATCTTCCTAACTAAATTTGCTAAGAAAGTTTATATAATTCACAGAAGAGATGAACTTAGAGCTGTAAAATTAATACAAAAAAGAGCATTTGAAAATGATAAGATCGAAGTTATTTGGGATTCAATAGTTAAAGAAGTGAAAGGTGGAGATTTTATTGAGAAAGTGGAATTATACAATAAGAAAACAAAAGAAACAAGTGATCTTGATCTGGACGGAATATTTGTTTATGTAGGAATAATTCCTAATAATGAATTAGTGAAATCTGATGTGGAATTAGACGAACAAGGATTCATATTAACCGATGAAACAATGTGTACAAAAACAATAGGTCTGTATGCTGCTGGAGATGTGGTTCATAAAGTATTAAGACAAGTTGTAACTGCTGCATCTGATGGAGCTACAGCGGCATTTTCTGCAGAAAAATGGGTTGAAGAGAATAAGGATAAATTATAATAGAATACAGAAAGCAAAAAAGCCACCCAACATTTGTTGGATGGCTTTTTTTTGTGCTAGCAGTTAAGCTGAAACAAAATCTACGATTTCTTCTCCCTCAACATAGAGGAATTTAGGGCTTTCCGGAGGTCCGCTCTTCTTGATCTTATCGCTATCAGAATCCTCAACATATCTCCAAATTTCCCATGACTCTCCTTCTCCATCAATACAAAATGTGATCTTCTTACCAATAAAGTTATCAATAATAAATTGAATCGAAGAAAGTGGTTCTGCCTTTGTTACCGGAACGCAGAATTTCTTTCTGTCGTATACGTATTTGCCCTTTGTCATTTACTCCTCCATCTATTTTTGTATTCTATAAACTGCATAACTTTCAATATCATCTAGCCAATAAATTTTATCCGATTTTCTAGGTATAGAAATTATTATTCTACCAAATCTGGCTGTACTTTTCAAGAAACCACTTGTAATATCTATTTGTGCCCAATCTTGTTTTGGAAGTCCGCTATTACTAAATTTACTAACCCTCTTGCCTTTGGCATCAAAAGCTAAAAATCGAATTGTAATAGACTGATTTGAATTGTAATTTGTTTTTACAAATAATCGTGAGTAATATACATAATCGGCATCAACAGGAAAAGCATCTGAAATGATGTTAATCTTATCTTTTGGATGTTCAATCTTCAAGCTTTTAGATCCTGTATGAGGATTTTCGCTATCCCAAATAACATGTTTAGAAGTATCTTCTAACAAAAACCAATTATCTGGAAGTTTTAGCGGATCAAATTCACCATTTTCAAAACTTGAATTAAACACCTCATTTTCATTATCCTTAATATCTTGTTCAGAAAAATCCATTACAGAACCCCAAAAACAGCTGGATAAAATAATGAATAAAGCGAGAATGATTTTTTCCATAGTAACATCCTTAAGCAAAAATGCTTCGTTCGTTTAGATACTTTAAGATCAGGCCGATCGCAGTAACATTGATCAGTAAGTTGGATCCACCATAACTTATGAATGGCAGAGGAATCCCAGTTGTTGGCACTATGCCCAGATTCATTCCAATATTAATGAATATCTGAAAGGTGATATATGCTAATATCCCAACAGATACATAACGATATTCTTTCCGTTTAATTTTAATAATGCTCTTAGCGATTTTATATAGGAACAAAAAATAAATAAGTAAAATAAAAGCGCAACCAAAAAAACCAAATTCTTCACCAATCACCGAAAAAATAAAATCAGTATGATGTTCAGGTAAGAAATTCATGTTCTTTTGAGTGCCCATTAAAAATCCTTTTCCAAAGATTCCACCTGAGCCTATTGCTATCTTAGATTGAATGATCTGATACCCAGCACCAAAAGGATCTCGCATAGGATTTATAAAAGTTAATAGTCTGTTTTGTTGATAATCTTTTAAACTATTCCAAAATATTGGAGTAATAAAAAAAATAAATGTATTTATGGCAACCGCAAAGCCGATTAGTACTTTATCAAGATTACTACGATAAAGAATATAGATTAATAAAAGAGCATACGCAATAAATATCCAGATAGAGAAAGAAAACAAAATGCTTAGAATAGGACTTATAATAAGTACAAGATAAAATTTTGGAAGATCAGATACTAAAAGGATAGAGAATAGAATTACAAAAAAAGTTAATGAAGTTCCTAAATCCGGTTCTAAAAGAATAAGAACAACAGGAATAATTGTAATTACAAATGAACGGAAAAGAATCTGTCCATCATTAAGAAATGGTTTTGAGATCAGTTTAGAAAGAGCCATGATCGTGAATAATTTAGCCAACTCCGAAGGTTGAAAGTTAATTGGACCCAAGCTTATCCATCTATGTGAACCATTAATCTCAGGTAAAAAAAGAACTAATATTAATAATAGTATTGTAAAAATGTATATTGGGAAGATCGAGATCTCAACTATTGCATTTGGTGCTTTTAATAGCAAAAATAAAACAAACATGGAAATCAAAACCCAAAAAAACTGTTTTATGTAATAGTTTGTAAATATGAAGTTATCTCCAGTTCTGGTTGAAGAAGCAGTATAAATAGAGAAAATTCCAATGAATAAAAGAAAAATTAATAAGCCAAAAATTATCCATTCAAATTTTTTCATTTCATGATCCCATCATAATAACTAATGAGTTTGCCTGCTAATGGAGCGCTTACGGCTCCACCATGTCCACCATTCTCAACAAATACATTAAATGCAATTTCAAATCTATCACATAAAGCATAACCACTAAACCAAGAGTGAGTCTGTTTACCCATATGATTTTCAGCAGACCCCGTTTTACCATAAACATCTATACCTCTTATGCTGGATGCGGTTCCTGTTCCATATCTCTCATTTACCGTTATGTATAAGGAATGCTGAATTAATTTTAGAGTTTCCTCTGATATTGGCAATTGTTTCTCTTCAAAAACGTTTTTAAATGTATGCTCTGCTTCAATTCTTTTTTCAAGTAAGTGGGGTTGTTTCCAGACACCATTATTACCTAAAGCTGCATAATAAGCACAAATTTGTAATGGGGTAACCAATATCTCACCCTGCCCGATAGAAAGATTTACCTTATGCCCAAGAATCCCGACATATTTCCCATAATTATCTATATACCATTTTCTAGAAGGGAAGAAACCTCTGCGCTCTCCTGGCAGATCGATCTCGGTTCTCGTTGAAAGATAGTTTTGTTTTGTGTATCTGTTAAGTTGTTCAAGAGAGAATCGTGTGGAGAGGTCATAGAAAAATACATCACAGGAATATTTCATCGCATTTTCAACTGCAAGACGTCCGTGTCCTTTTTCTAACCAGCATTTGAAATATCTATTACCAAACCACATACCACCATCACATTTTGCAAGTTTAGTTTTGGGATCGATCTCGTGTTCATCAAGCCCAAGAGTTGCCATGATGGGTTTGTATACTGATCCGGGTGGGTAGGTTCCGTGAATTACTCTATCTAACATTGGCTTATCGGTATTAGAAATCAGCTCATTCCAATCTTTGGTAGAAATTCCTCCGGTAAAAAGGTTTGGATCAAAATCCGGTTTGCTTATATAAGCAAGAATTCCACCGGTTTCTATATCCATAACTACTATTGAGCCTTTTTTATTTTTAGGAAAAATAGAAGAAACATATGCTTGGAGATCGTTATCAATAGTTAATATCAGGTCATCACCATTTTTGGGAGCTACTTGTAAATTATGCTTAAAAAACTCCAGATTGTTTCCGCTTGCATCTACTTGAAGCACTTGTTGTCCATTCTCTCCACGTAAAATATCTTCATAATATTTTTCCAAACCGGTTTTGCCTACTGTGCTGTTTATGGAATATCCATCTTCCTTAAGTGTGTTATATTCCTTTTCTGTGATACGTCCGGTGTAGCCTGTGAAATGATTTTCAAAATGATACTCTCTCACTTTTTCTGCTTTAAAAAGAAGTGAAGGATAATAATTTAATTGTTCTGATATAATAACCATTTTTTCATAATTGATATCTTGAATGAGTAAAATATCTTGATATGATCTATATCTATTTTCATGAATTATTTTTTTTATTTCTTCAATATGTATATCGAAATTATTACTGACAAATATAGAAACGCTATCTTTATCTGCGATTCTTCCTGGTGTTATGTATAAATTGTAAGAAGGTTTATTAAGGGCAATTGGACGGTATTTGCGATCGTATATTTCACCTCGTGTGGGGTAGATGGTTTGGATTCTGACAATATTTTTTTCAGCAATATTTTTGTATTTGTTACTTTCGATAATTTGCAATTTAAAAACAAAAATAAATAAAATCAAAAAAATAAATGCAATTATATAGCCTATGTAATCTGATATTGTAAATTTTTTATACATTGAGATTTATTTTAATCTTATCTGAAAGTGTTAGAACATAAACAACGATTATTGAAATTAGTGTATTATAAAGGATTGAAAAGAAGTACAAACGTACAAACCCATCAATTACTTGTGAAGCCATAACGTGATAGATCATTAAAATTGAATAATGAAAGAAATTAAGAAACAAAATACTCACACTAACAATAATGAATCTTTGTTTATTAACATTCATATGAAATTTATTAACTAAGAATGATATAATTACAAAAGAAATTGTATTTATTCCAAGTAAAGGGGGATACATAATATCTAAACCTAGTCCCAAAATAAATGCTAAGGGTAACAGAAATTTCGCATTAATTCTAATGCTGATAAAAGCAAAATATGCAATAAAAAAAATTGGAATTATCGAGTATAATGCAAAATGATGTGCAATAATTAGTTGAAAATAAAGTATTAAAACTCCAAGAATTGCATATTTAGCTGTTCTCATGAAACCTTTCTAATAAGGCAAATCGGAGTTAACTCATCACCTTGTCCCTGAGGGTTATCTTTCATTACTCTTTCCATAAATGCTTTGTCAATACCGCTACTTCCGCCTATCATCCAGCATCCACCAATATCATTGATATCCATAACACAGCATTCATATCCAGTTTCATCCTTAATGCGTTGAGCTTCTTTTTCTGGATTTTTTGGCCCCTTTATTACACAATTTTCATAAGGTGGAACTGGTGATGTCGTTGCTGCATCAATAAGTGCAGCTTGCATTCCGGCAAGACGATAAAAGTCTCCCTTTCCACGTCTGCCAATAAATCTTCCAATACCTCCAATAACTGCAGCAAAAAGGATTCTTGGCGCTCCACATTCATCTATAGCACATTGCATACTTTCAGGTGCTCGTAGGCCAATTCCATAATCTACATTAGAAACAAATCGCCATAAAAAATTTGCCAACCAGCCAATTTCTAATTCACTTACAGGAATAGCTCTACCTTGTGTTATTGCTAACGGACTCTCACTTATACTGATAATATCATTATCTTCAATTTTTCCGATTATACACTCTTTTATAATTGTAAGAATATCATCTTCTGAAGTTAAAATTTTTGTTTTAAGTGGAATTCTAAGATATTCAACGTCATCAATGTTAATTGTTTTTGAGCTCTTCTTCATAGCTTTCATCCTTTTCATATAATAATACAACCGCCTGATCAAGCTCGGATGGGTTAATAAAAGTTTTAATTCTTGCACTCATGAAAATATCAGTTTGTTTCTCTATAAGTTTTGTCACTTTTCCAACGGGAAATCCTTTTGGAAAAACGGAAGATATCTGAGATGTAACAATAATATCACCGACCTTTATATCTGAGCCTGGCTTGATTAATGTCATGTAGGAATTACCGAAAATATCTGATTTCATGATTCCTTGAAGATGTTTTCGTTTTGACATTATACCCAATTCGAATCTTGAATTATCTAAGGGAAGAACAATAGAATAGTTATGAGAGACTGAGATAATCTTACCAACGATACCATCATTAGAAATTACAGGGTAATCTAATTTTATCTTATCCTGTCGTCCTTTGTTTATTATAATACACCTTTCTTGAAATTCCCCTTTGAAGCCTACAATATCAGCCAGCAGATGACCATAGTTTCCAGTGTTATAATCAATTTTATAATTTTCAATTTCAGACAATACATTTTCCAATTCAGTAATTCTAATAGTGTGTTCAGATAGTTTTTCAGATAGAATTTCATTTTTCTCTTTAAGATCGAAAAGAGAATTAAATTTTTGGATAGAATTAACCAGAGGGATGTATATTGTTTTACTTAAAAATTGAGCTTTTGTTAATCTATTTTCGCTACTGCCTATAAATAGGAGAATTGCTAAGATCAGATAGATTACAAAATGAAACTCTCTCTTCACGGTATCAATCTTCTATCTTTTTAATGAGAACTTCCCTGAAATCTTCCATGTTGTCAAGCACGCGACCGCATCCTTTTAGAACACAGGTAAGAGCTTCCGGCATTACATGAACCGGCAGATCAACAGTTTCCTGTATTTTTTTATCAAGACCTTTAAGATTTGCTCCGCCACCTGTAAGAATTAAGCCACGTTCAGCAATATCTGCAGCAAGCTCAGGAGCCGTTTTTTCAAATAAACGCTTAACTGCATCTATCATCGATTGTACGGTTTCAGAAAGGGCTTCGCGAATTTCTTCAGAGGTTACTTCAACAGTTATTGGATAACCCGTAATAATGTCACGTCCACGAACTTCCATCTTTAATTCACTTTCAAGCGGATATGCAGAACCAATTTCTTTTTTTATCTTCTCGGCAGTTTGAATTCCTACAAAAATATTATTTCTTTTTCTGAGATATGTAACAATTGCTTCGTCCATTTTGTCGCCACCAACTCTTATAGAAGAATGTACAACAATATGTGAAAGTGAAATGATAGCTATTTCCGTAGTTCCTCCACCAATATCCATAATGAGGTTACCTTGCGGTTTTTGTATTGGAAGATCGGCACCAATTGCGGCGGCAATAGGCTCTGAAACAAGGTGTACTTCACGAGCTCCGGCATGAAGAGCGCTATCTCTAACTGCTCTTTTCTCTACTTCTGTAATGCCAGATGGAACACAAACTATAACCCTAGGTTTAATGAGCAGACGTTTTTTCTGCGCACGGAGTATTAAATTTCTAAGCATTAATTCTGTAACTTGGAAGTCAGCAATTACACCATCTTTAAGGGGCTTAATTATATTTACTTCCTCAGGGTTCTTACCCAGCATATTTTTTGCGTCTTCACCAATGGCGATAATTTTTTTATTGTCGGTTGAAATTGCAACCACAGATGGTTCATCGATAACAATTCCGATTCCCTTTTTATAAACAAGCGTATTTGCCGTTCCCAAATCTATTGCTATGTCATTAGAAAAAAGTCCGGTTAAATTATTTAAAAACATCTATCCTCCAAAAATCCAGTATCAATCAATTGTTGCAAACTTAATTTTAAATTAGATCGTTCTGTCAAGTGTTAATAACAGTTAAAATAAATTATTATAATTGTCTAAATTAAGTTCATTTATCATGGTAATTAAATTTTTCTGCAAACCAAGATTTACGGCAATTCCTTTCTCTCTGATTTCCAATTCTGTATAATGCTCTTTTTCACCGGCGATCCATATGCGATCTTTATCCGGACGTTTCTTAGAATTCTGTAATTGAACCATTATCTCACCAGTAATGCGCTTGAAATCATCAATATCAGTAAACTTTTCTATGTCCATTGCCAGAAATATATGACCCAATTTATAAGGAACTCGCTTGCCGTCTTCCCAACCATGAAGTTGGTGCATAAAACTACCTGCTTGCAGAGCAGCTGAAAGAATTTCTACCATTACAGCAAGGCTGTATCCTTTATGTCCTCCACTTTCTTCTTCCATTCCGCCCAATCCTATCATAGAAGCCTTTCCATCTACAAGGTCTTTTAATAGTTGCTTTGTATCTGTATATGTTTTGCCTTCTTCATCAATTGCCCAGCCTTCTGGAGTTGGTTTTTCAGCGCGACCATAAACCTCAACTTTTCCACGTTGAGAAATAGATGTAGCTGCATCATAAATAAAGTCATACTCTTTATCAGATGGAGCTCCGAAGCAAATGGGGTTTGTTCCTAACATTGGGCTTACACCAAACAGTGGAGCAATTGAAGGACGCGCATTTGTCATTGTGATTCCCACCATATTCTGTTCACAAGCCATTTTCGCATAATATCCGCAGATACCATAATGTGTAGAATTGCGAACTGTAACACATCCAATTCCAAATTCTTTTGCCTTATCTATTGCACTTTGCATTGCAAGCTTAGAGATTACATGACCCATTCCATGATTTCCATCCCAAACTGCAACAGCAGCAAAATCTTTTATCACATCAATATTCGTGCTTGCAAATTGGATTCCTGCTTTAATGCGATCGTAATACATTTTAAGCCGACCAACACCATGCGATTCTATTCCTCTTAGATCGCTCTCTATAAGTACATCAGCGCAAACTTTTGCTTCATCATTTGGAACACCAAGTTTCGTAAAAACTTCCACCATTAAATTGTAGATCTTCTCAACCGGAATTCTTTTTGTTTCTGACATAATATTCTCCTTTAATATATTAATAAATATTTAATTATTTGGAAACTTATTTACTAAATGCAGACTATTTAGATTAGATTTATTTAGCAAGAAAATATATGTTTTGGAATTTACGAGAATTTAATAAATGTTAGATTTTGACAAATTATTGCAGATAGGAATTGTTGAATAAAATTAAATTTGAACGGAGAGTTTTATGAAATGTCATGAAGTAGATTATGAAATTATTGGCGATGATATGCAAGTTGTAGAAGTTGAACTTGATCCGCAAGAAACAGTTATTGCCGAAGCCGGAGCAATGAACTGGATGGATGATGGGATAACATTTGAAGCACATTTGGGAGATGGTTCTAAACAGGGTGAAGGTATGATGAAAAAGCTCATGGGTGCAGCTGGACGTGCCATTACAGGGGAGTCGCTTTTTCTTACACATTTCACAAATACCGGAAGCGGAAAAAAGAAAGTTGCATTTGGTGCACCGTATCCGGGCAAAATAATTCCGTTGGATATGAGTGAATTTGGCGGAGAAATAATCTGTCAGAAAGATGCATTTTTATGTGCTGCAAAAGGAACCGGAATTTCAATAGCTTTTAACAAAAAAATTGGAGTGGGACTATTTGGTGGAGAAGGATTTATTCTTCAAAGAATAAAAGGTGACGGTATGGCTTTCATGCATGCCGGTGGAACAATTGTTAAAAAAGAATTGAACGGGGAAACATTAAAAATTGATACGGGATGTGTTGTTGCTTTTTCACCCTCAATAGAATATTCAATTGAGCGAGCAGGTGGACTGAAATCTATGTTTTTT
>JABIME010000252.1 GCA_018654125.1 Candidatus Cloacimonadota bacterium | reverse complement strand
GCTAAAGATTCCTTTGAAACATACTGTGAATATTCCAAACCTTTATTTTCCATTCCAATATCATTTAAGAAATTAATGTCTGCACCAAATTCTTTAGCAAAATAAGCTTTCATTTTTCTAATGCCGAGTCCTGCAATTACACCAAATCCTTCACCGCGAGCCATTTGATGCATTAATTCAATTGCTGCTTCAGCGTTTCCAAAATTCAATTCCAAACCACCGGTTAACTCTTTATTCAAAATTCCGGCTTCATAACATTCCATTACAAAAGCTGTAAGAGTTCCAAATGAAATTGTATCGATCCCATAAGTATCGCAATAGAAATTTGCCTCAATAATGTAGTCAGCATCAAAAATCCCACAGTTAGATCCAACACCACCCACTGTTTCATATTCCGGTCCATCAACAATAACTTTGTCACCTTTGTAAGGTCCGGTTTTCAGTTCAAATCCATCAACAGCTTTTGCACATGACATTGTACAGCCAATCCAGCAGCCATCAAAAACGCCTTGCGTAAATTTGGAACGCCATACGCTTGAGTGAATATTCATAATGTCTTTGTGTGAACCGTATTGGAAATTTTTAGTTGGAAGTAGATCGTAATCATCCATGATCTCAACCAAATGTGCTGTACCTTCTTTTCTCATACGGCATTGATCATCATCAAGCTCGCGCATTTCTTTATTGAACTTGGCTCCGCATTCTTTAATTGCTTCCATATCAACAACATGATTAGCATCCGGTTTGATGCTTTCCGCAATTGCTACGATTGCTTTAATTTTCTTATTTCTAAGAACACTTCCAATTCCACCACGACCAGCTTGCTTAAGACGAACTTTCTGTCTTTTCTTATCATAAAAACTAAAATTAAGAACACCAATATTACTGTTATCTGCAGCAAGACCAGCAGAAACGACAGAAACCAGATTCTTCTTACTTTCAGATTCTGCATACATATCTGTTAGTTGCTCAGCTAAGATGTGACTATCAATCGCCTCTTCTGGAGCTTCCTCAATGCGGACAACGCCTTCTTTTCCATCGATGATAACGATAACATCTTTTTCTGCTTTCCCCTGGAGTTCTAAGGCATCAAATCCTGCATATTTCAAGAAAGGACCGAAATATCCACCAACGTTACTATCAATAACAATATCTGTGAGAGGAGAGAGTGCAACAACAAGCGATTTCCCAGCTCCTGCATACTGTGTGATCCCACCAATTGGTCCCGGAGAAATGATGATTTCATTCTCAGGATCATCCCATTTTGTATCTGGTTTTGTAGCATCCCAAAGTAATTTCAAACCAAATCCTTTTCCACCAATGAATTTGTCTTTCATTAGTTGTGTAACTGGCTTTTCTTTGATCTCATTAGATCCAAGATCAACATGTAACGTTCTGTTCGTATAGCCTTTCTCGATCTCTCCTAAAGTATAAGAATAATCTTTTAATAATTTGTGTTTAGACTTCATCTCAGTAAGGTTCATACTGAACTCCTTATTATTTATTTATAAAAATTATATTAATCAGTCCGAAGATTTAAACGAATTGGCTTATGTCAAGCAGTTTTTGGAAAGGATTTATCGTTACAAATCTACAACGATTTAATGGAATAATTTGCTTGACCTTGATTTAGTTGCAAACTTATTTGCAAATTGATATTTATGAAATAAATAGGAGTATTGTTATGCGTAAGATCGATCTTGATAAACAGGTTGAATTTATTGTGGATTTCATGCAAAAACAACTTTCTTCTGCAGGATTTTCTAAACTCGTTGTTGGATTATCAGGTGGAATTGATTCTTCTGTTACAGCGGCTTTAAGCGTGAAAGCTGTTGGAAAGGAAAATGTTTTTGGTGTGATGTTGCCTTACCGTAAGAGTCATCCAGACAGCTTTAATGATGCAGTAGAAGTTGCTGAATTGTTGGGGATTTCTTATGAAACGGTCGATATCTCTCCAATGGTAGATTCCTATTTTGATATATTTGAGAAGGATGCAGATAATCTTCGTATGGGTAATCGAATGGCTCGTGAGAGGATGTGTGTACTTTATGATCTTTCTGCTAAATATAGAGCTTTGGTAGCTGGAACAGGAAATCTTTCGGAATTGATGATCGGATATTGCACACAATATGGTGACAGTGCTTGCGCTTTTGAACCAATAGGCCATCTGTATAAAACGGAAGTTTATGAAATTGCGAGGATATTGGGATTATCGAAAAATGTAATTACCAAAAAACCCACAGCAGATCTTTGGGAAGGGCAAACCGACGAAGATGAAATGGGAATTACCTATACTGAACTTGATGAGATCTTGTACTATATGCTTGAATTGAAGACTGATGGGCAAGAATTGATCTCAACATATACTGAAGAGAGAATAGAAAAAGTAAAAAAGATGATTAAGAACTCGGAATTCAAAAGAAATATGCCACCTTCACCGGAAATGATATAGGAGTGAATTTGAAGATTTTCAAAAAGAAGAAGTGCAAAATATGTAAAATTAAAACTGGAACAAGATTCTGTATGAGAAAAGGATTCGATATATGCTGGGAAGATTGCAACATTTTGCGTGTTGATGAGAAATGCCCAAGTGAATGCGAATATCATTTACAAAGCTCCGAAATTATGCAGATAAAAGCAAAGTCAGATTCACAAATGGAATACATTGATCTATTAAAAAAACAGATGGCTTTATGGATTAATAAACCACAAAAAATATTCGATGATCAACTGCCGTCTACTATGTCAGAAACAGAAAATGGAAAGAAGAAAATTGTAGAATTTTTAAATCAGTTTAAAATTAATCCTATAGTGCCACTATATTATTTAAGAGAAAGACTTTCACTTGATGATCTTAAAGTTAATTCTAACCCAAAAACATATGAAGATCATGCAATAGAACTTATTCAAAATCTTTATACAAATGAATGGGAAAAAGTTACATCAAATATGGTTAATCATGAGTACTGGAAATCACATGATCTTGAGAGTAATTTTGTTACAAAAATTGCATCTAATAAAGTAATTAAAAAGATAAGTGATTTTAATCTAATTTCATCTGCATTATCCAAAGAAAAAGATCAAGCTTTAGTATATTTTGATGTTAATAATAAATACGATATCACAGTTAATTTACGCTTGAAAAATCAGGAATGGAAAATTCAGTCTCTCATTATTGGAAAACCAGAATTATTCAATAGCGAAAGTGAAGCAATTCAACAAGTTGCGATACTTCTTTCTAAAAATGAGACATCAAAAGCTTATGAATTGTTACAAAAATATTCTAATATCTACATCAGTTCATCTGATTTTGAATATTATTGGGGATTATATTATACGTTTTCAAAAAATCAAAAGAAAGCGGAAAACCATTTCCTGCAGGCACTTATATTTGATCCAGCATTTGTAGAAGCAAAATATAATTATGCTTTTATCCAGCACTCAAATGATAGAATTGAAAATGCCAAAAAACTATATTATGAGATATTGCAAGAAGCGCCAAAAGAACCAAAAACAATGAACAATCTAGCGTCCATACTTATAGATGAAAAAAACTATACCGAAGCTGAAGATTTGCTTAATAAATGCATTAAGGACAATCCTGAATTTGAAATAGCCAAGCAGAATTTAGAAAGATTAACAAAATTAAAGAATTAAAGAACATTTTGGAGCATAAATGAAAGAAACCGGAATGGACTTAACCACCGGAGGAATCTATAAAAACATGATGAAATTGGCATTACCGATAATGCTATCCAATTTCATGATGACATTTTATAATCTTACCGATGCATTCTGGTTAGGGAAATTAGGTGATGAGGCCATGAATGCCGTTTCTGTAGCGGGTTTAACCTTTCCTCTAATATTCTTTCTTTCTTCTTTTGGAATTGGGTTTGTAGTAGCTGGAACTGCACTCATATCGCAATTCAAAGGTGCTGGTACGCCGGGAATGATGAAAAAAGTGGTGGGTCAATTCATACTAATTCTTATCGCATTTTCAATTATATTTCTATCGTTCAGCTTCATTTTTCTAGATAGCATTTTAGGCTTACTTCACGTTCCACAAGAGATCTTTGAGGTTTCTAAACAATTTATATCCTACATTCTGGTAGGAGTTCTGTTCATGTTCATCTTCCTTACTTACCAGAGTTTTGCGCATGGTTTGGGAGACACGATTTCCCCAATGAAAATCCAGATAATTTCTGTTAGCTTAAATGTGATCCTTGATCCAATTTTCATTTTTGGAGTTGGATTCATGCCGAGAATGGAAACCGTTGGAGCGGCACAAGCAACGTTGATCTCAAGGATCGTAGCTGCAATATTAGCAGTATATTTCTTAAAAAAGAAAACAAAGCATATAATTCCAAATCTACAGGAATTGAGACCCGATAAGGAGCTTCTTAAAAAAATATTCAAGATTAGTATACCAGCTTCTGTTGCACATTCAGTTACGAGTTTTGGGTTTATAATTCTACAAGGTTTTGTAAATACATACGGAACTTTAGTGATTAGTGTGTTCTCTATAGGAAATAGAATGATGGGACTTTTCATGATGCCTGCTATGGGGATAAGTAATGC